>JAYTOA010000157.1:0-16025 GCA_043748015.1 Flavobacteriales bacterium | reverse complement strand
AACTGTTCTGTGCCTTCGGTTTCATATAGCCAAAGCATGACGGAAGGTTGTCCATACACAATCACTCGCACATGGACTGCTACGGATGCATGTGGAAATGAGTCTACGGCAACACAGACGATAATCGTTACGGATACATCGGCTCCTTATCTGGTGAACAATCCGCCTATTGAATTCAACATTGAATGTGGCCAGGATGTTCCGGAATTTGCTCCAATTTTTGGTGACAACTGCGATCAGAATCTCATCGTATTGTTCACTGAAAACCTAACCAGCGGAAGCTGCCCGGGAGGACTTATTCGCACATGGGTTGTAACCGATCATTGCGGAAACTCATTCACGTTTGAACAGTTTGTATTCACTCATGATACAACTCCCCCAACCGTATTGGTGGATGTACAACATGAACTTACCGTTGAATGTGACGACGAACTTCCATCTGCTGAACCCTTGTTCTTCGACTCATGTGATAGTGAATTCGTAGTAACAACAACTTATAACACCATCAATATCACTGAATGTGGCGAGGATGTTATTCGCACATGGACTGCAACCGACTACTGTGAGAATAGCACTACAATTACTCAAATCATCCATGTCATTGACTCAACTGATCCTGTTATCTCATGGTGGCCGGAAGACAATACCTACCAGTGCGGCGATGAAATTCCTGCGCCGGGTCAGATTGTTGTTACTGACAATTGCGATGAAAACGTAGAAGTAATGTTCTACGAGGAATCACTCGAACTCGAATGCGGATATGTTCTGGAGCGCACGTGGACAGCATATGACCAGTGTAATAACCAGACTTCTGTAACGCAATACATCTATGTCATTGACGAACTCGCGCCGGTACTCTATCAGGTACCTGCTGATACGACCATTGAATGTGGCCAACCAATTCCTGGTCAGGTAGCGTTTTATGCTCTCGATAATTGCGATGCTACTCCAACATTAAACATAACAGAAGTTATCATAGCTGGAAGTTGCGGATACCAGATCAAACGTTACTACATCGCAACAGATGATTGTGGCAACACGATGTCAATACCTCAAATCATTACTGTTGTTGATACTACTGCCCCAATAATTGTGGCTCCGGCCGATGTAACTGTTCCTTGCAATATGATTCCAAATGCTCCGGAGTTAAATGCAACTGACATTTGCGACAGCGATGTGAACGTTGTATTCTCTGAGTTGATGGAAACAGGATGTCCTTACAACATCGTTCGTACATGGACTGCTACTGACGACTGCGGAAATCAGACAATAGTTAGTCAGATCATCAGCGTGTATGATGAAGTGCCTCCGGTATTCTTGCCATACGCACCATTCGTTATGGTGAATTGCGACGAATTCGACACTTACACAATCGTTGCAACAGATAATTGTGATGCAAACGTGGAAGTAAACATCATCGAAGAGTTCCCTGTATCTGGTGGTTGTTATGGTAATGTTTTGAGGACCTATGAAGCGGTTGACCGTTGCGGAAATTTCGTAACAGGATTCCAAATCATTGAGATCACAGACAACACGCCTCCAGTATTGCACAATATTCCTACTAACACAACAATTGAATGTGGAAGCACTATTCCAAGTGTTCCGGGTAATATTTATGCAACCGACAACTGCGATACGGATATGCAAGTAATGTTCACCCAAACGCAGACCAACGAATTCTGTCCTTACGACATCATCCGCACTTGGACTGTAACGGATCGTTGTGGCAATACAACTTCACAAACACAAACCGTTCATGTGTCGGTAATTGTTCCTGGAACAATACAAATGATCGCCTATCCAAACCCCGCTTTGCAACACTTCACACTGAAGTTTAGCGTACCTACTGATCAGGAAGTATTCGGTGCCATTGTTGATGCTAGAGGCCGTCTGGTGCTTCCTATTCACCAAGGAAAAGTGGATGGCGGCAGATTGTATATGTGGGATCTGGACGCAAGAAATCTTGAGGCCGGTTCATACATCATCACCATGAAAGTGGGTGATGAAATGCACCATCAGAAACTTGTTATCATAGGTAATTAATAATTGACCCTAATTATTCAAAAGGCCGCTCCAGTTGAGCGGCCTTTTTTATATTCTTTCACCCTGCCCAGTTCTCTCTATCTAAACTTCTATACTGAATCGCCTCCGCTAAATGTTCTGTGCGAATGCGATCACTGAGATCGAGATCTGCAATTGTTCTTGCGACTTTTAGAATGCGATCATAGGCGCGTGCCGATAATTTCAATCTGTCCATAGCGGATCGCAATAGTTGATTTCCCGCTTCATCTATCTCACAAGTTTCCTTGAGAATCTTGCTGTCCATTTGTGCATTGCAATGTATCAACTTCTTTCCGGCGTAACGCTGCTCTTGTAATTTCCGCGCAGTGATTACGCGTTCTCTGATGGGCGCACTCGCCTCTCCCAGCCGTTTTTCACTAAGCTTGTCGTAGGACACAGGCGTCACTTCAATGTGTATGTCAATACGATCTAACAACGGTCCGCTCACCTTGTTGAGATATCGCTGAACAATGCCCGGTCCACACACGCAATCTTTTTCGGGGTGATTGAAGTAGCCGCATGGGCATGGGTTCATACTCGCCACCAACATAAAACTTGCGGGGTATTCAATCGAAAATTTGCTGCGCGAAATGGTGATGAAGCGATCTTCAAGTGGTTGTCGCATTACCTCAAGAACGGTTCTCTTGAACTCCGGTAATTCATCGAGAAACAACACACCATGGTGCGCCAGTGAAATTTCTCCGGGTTGCGGATAGCTTCCACCACCCACAAGCGCAACGTCGCTGATGGTATGATGCGGCGCACGAAATGGTCGCATGCTAATCAATGCTTCCTCCTTTCGCAATTTTCCGGCAACACTGTGAATCTTTGTTGTCTCCAATGCTTCTTGCAAATTCAATGGGGGTAATATTGTAGATAGTCTTTTCGCCAACATCGTCTTTCCCGCTCCCGGCGGGCCGATCAAAATAACATTGTGACCACCTGCTGCCGCAATTTCAAATGCGCGCTTGATGTTTTCTTGTCCCTTTACATCGGAAAAATCAACCGAAAAATGTTCGAGCTTATTACTGAATTCTTCGCGCGTATTCACCTCTGTTTTCGTCAAACTTGTTGGGTCTTCAAAAAACCCAACCACTTGTTGTAATGTTTCCACACCATAAACATTCACACCACTCACAATGCCAGCTTCGCGCGCATTGGAAAGAGGAATAATCATTCCAACAAAACCTTCCTTCTTCGCTTGTATTGCTATGGGCAACACCCCTTTGATTGGACGTATTCCACCATCGAGCGATAGCTCACCCATAATGATGTATTTCTCCAATTGTTCTGACTTCAACTGATCGGTTGCAGCTAGAATTCCAATCGCCAATGGAAGATCATAAGCTGATCCTTCTTTGCGGACATCTGCCGGCGCCATGTTGATCGTGACATTGCGTACAAGCAATGTGTAACCACAATTTGTCAATGCAGCTTTGATGCGCTGTTGCGATTCTTTGATCGCTGAATCAGGTAATCCGACGATGGAAATCTGCGCGCCCTTGTCTACGTTAACTTCAATGGTGATGGTGGCGGCATTCACTCCGAAAACTGCGCTGCCGAATGTTTTGATAAGCATGGTTAATCGATATAGTTTGATGACAAATCGCCCACTCCTATCGCCTGCTGTACTATCAAAATACAGCACTGAAATGGATAAGGCTTCTCTACTTTTCTGCCACGAAATTATACTCTCAAATTATGCCTGCCGTATGCCGTAAACGCATAAAATATGCCTTACTTCTAGCGCGCTTTTCAGTATAAACTGTTGTTTGTTTTTCGAAAATACGCGACGATAATCGCGAATTTCTACCCGCTCAGAATCCCTCTTGAAAAAAACTAAACGCTTTTCTCAATATAGTCTATCAATGAATGAATGACTTTGATATGCACCTCTTGAATTCTATCGGCGTATTGCATCCAAGGAACACGAATTTCAACATCACAAAGTGACGCAAGTTGGCCACCGTCTTTACCCGTAAGGCAAATCACCTTCATGCCTTTGGCCTTTGCTGACCCAACAGCCTGGATAATATTCGCTGAATTTCCACTGGTTGAAATTCCTAACAATACATCACCACTTTTACCTACACCTTCTACAAATCTTGAGAAGATAAAATCGAATCCATAATCGTTTCCCACGCACGTGATGTGAGATGGATCACTGATGCTTATGGCCGCCACAGAAGGTCGGTCGCCACGATATCTTCCGGTTAGTTCCTCTGCAAAATGCATCGCATCACACATGCTTCCACCATTGCCGCACGAGATAATTTTTCCCTCCTTGCGAAGACTTTCAGACATCACTTTTCCCGCAGCTTCTACGCTCGAAAAAAAGTGATCATCACTCATTATTTTTTTCAGTAATTCACCGGCCTCTTCAAAATGCTTTTTGATGTCATTCATAGCGCGAATGTATAATGGGATGAGCTGATTACAGGACATTGAAGGGACTGTTCCGGCTAAATTCAATTATTCGCAACACCCGAATCTTGAATGAATAAAACTACATTCGTCTAAATATTTGCCAATGGCCTTTTCTACTTTCCAAAAAACATTAGTCCTCATCACTTACACTTTTCTTGTAAGTCTGTACAGCGTCGCTCAATGCCCAACGTGCACACCAGATCTCACCTGCATAAGCACCGATGGTTTGCCCTCAGTTTGTCCGGCAGTGCAACCCAACGGCACTGCAGGCACATACTATGAAGAACAACTCACTTTCTTTATGCCGGCGACACTGACCGACCCTACCAGTGGGGCACTTGTGACGCTCATTGATATTACCATCTCATCGGTATCAGGGCTCCCGTATGGTCTTGAGTTTACGCTTAATGATCCCGACAGTACTTTCCATCCATCAGCCGGTGAAAATTACGGGTGCGCAACAATTTGCGGAGTCCCGCTGTTGCCGGGAAACTACACTGTAGTCATCACTATAACAGCTCTTGTAAGCGCTTTTGGATTCGAAATCACTCAAGTGCAAAATTTCGTTTCGGAAATGACCATCAATCCGGTTGCTGGTGTTGTCAATTCATTCACTTATGATAACATCGCTAACTGTGGCGGGCTCGACGTAAACTATGCTGCAACAATTGTTGCCCCACCTCCATCAGCAACAACCTATAGCTGGAATTTCGGAAATGGGGCTACAAGCACTTTAGCGTCTCCTCCTACAATTACTTATGACACTCCCGGAGAATACACCGCTACACTTACAACGGTCATTTCCAATTTCGTGATTTCGTCCGTAAGCGTTTCTAACCTCAGTAATAACTGGGGGGGTGACGTAGATGATATATTCGGATCTGCTGATCCATATTTCAACATTGAAGACGCTTCCGGAAATGCACTCTTCTCTTCCGTTGTTGTCGATAACACAACATCAACTACCTGGACCAATGTCAATTTCACAATTACAAATCCTCCTTACTCACTCCATTTTTTTGATGATGACTTGATAACTGCAGATGATGATCTTGGAACAACGCCAATCAACATCGTTGCCGGAACAACGTTTTTTGATGTTGGAAATGGGACTGTAGGAACTATCAATATCACTTCAGTTGAGGCCAATCAATTTACAGATTCAATTACCGTTTCAGTTTTCCCTTCGCCCAATGCTCCACTTCTGCAAGATGGCACCACCATTTATTTTGCCGATCCCACGCTTGAAACATTCACCTGGTACAACAACGGAATTCCAATCAGCAATGTATTTGATTCCTCTTACACGATGACCTCTGGCGGGCTGTTCTCCGCAGATGTAACCAATGCATTCGGTTGCAGTGGCACCAGTAATTCTATTCTTTATTGCCCACCAATTGTCGTTCAATATGATGCGCCAGCCATGGAGCTTTTTGTACCTGATAATTTTCAAAGCTATCAGTGGTCGTTCAATGGTCTGCCGGTTGATGGTGCAACGACATACTATCTCCCGGTCACAAATTCCGGTAATTACACAGTTGCTACAACGACCTCCTACGGATGCCAGACAATCAGCTCTGTTTACGTGCTCAATCTGAGCATTGAAAACTTTCAGAATAATGCTTCATTGATATTGTTTCCGAATCCCGCAACGGACAAAATTCAAATTAGAGACGCTGATGGATTGTCGATTCAATCAGTTATGATTTATGACATGATGGGTAGGTGCATAGGAAAATACAAAAGCATTCGCGAAGGTGATTTCTACACTTTACAGGTTGCTGAACTCGCTCCTGGTGTTTACTTTGCCGACGTAAATAATAATCGAATAAGATTTGTGAAGCATTGAGACATGCGCTAATTGAAAGAAACGGAACGAGCTATCGCGATAAGCAAGAAAGCCTGGATTACATCGATTCACTCGAAATAACCGAGTCTCGAATTCATGGCCTTGAAATCGTGAAACTCACCAAATGGGCTGCAGAAACGAACATGTACAAAACAGCGTGGTATCACACTCAGGAAAATGTTTATGAGTCTGCCAGAATCTTCATTCGCGAACAAATGATCGGTCAATGGAATTATGCTGAGTTCAAATAAACCATTCGACATTTTCAAACGACACTAAATTAGGACAGAAACCATGCTGGACTTCATACGCCGCTTCAAACCCGCCTACTCTTTCTATAACTTTTTTCATAAATCGCAGCTCGAACACAATGTTGCGGGTTATAAGAAAATCCGTGTAAAAAAATCATACTTCTCTCCTGTTTCAAGTAAGGATTTTTCCGGACTTTCCGGTGAACAATTATCGCTGTCTTTGGATAAAACCGCCATTGAAAATTGTGTTGCCTTTAGCCGGCTTTCAGATGAAAATAAAATTTCCGTTCAATCTTTTCATGATAACGGATATGTGATTCTTCGCAATTTTTTTTCCCCTGAAGCAATTGATAACGCTAATCGCGAACTGGATAAATTGTTAGCTTCCGGAATGGTAAAATTCAAATACCGCAACAAAATTATGTTCGCGATATACGAGTCCGTAGTGCTCAGAGGAATGGGTGAAAACAAAGATTTGCTCGAGCTCCTCTCGTTGCTTATGGGCCGTGAAGCAGTGCTTTTTCAAAGCATCAACTTCATCAATGGCAGTGAACAAAGAACACATAGCGACAGCATTCACATGACGACCTATCCACTTGGTGGATTATCTGCGGCGTGGGTTGCTATGGAGGATGTGGGCGCCGGGCAAGGACCACTACACTATTATCCGGGCAGCCACAAATTGCCTTATTATCTCAACAAGGATTACGGTAATGAAGGGACATATTTGATGACAGGCCAAAAAACTTACACCGAGTATGAAGATTTCATGCAGCAAAAAATTCACGAACTCGGTTTGAAAAAAGAAACATTTACGGCAGAAAAAGGTGATCTCCTCATTTGGCACGCCAATCTTTTTCATGGGGGCGAACCACACGTTGACAAGTCCAAAACGCGCAAGAGCATGGTATTTCACTATTTCGCAAAGGATGTGATCTGTTACCACGAGATTACTCAGAGGCCTGCTTTAATCAGGCGTTTCTGATCACACTGACTTGAGAAAATGATAGAGTAAACAACTTGGACGTCGTTAATTTTCTTAAACAATTCGGGCTAAATACTATTCACAAATTCATGTTGCATACTTTTGAAGCGAATGTGTCGTTGGGACTCGCTTTCATGTTGAACTTTTCAGCGACATGGGCGTACAGCAAGCAAGACAAAGGAAGAGGAAAAAAAAATGAGTGCATATCAAAGCGAATATGACCAGCTGATTGGGAAGTTGGATCAATTCATCCGAAAGTATTATAAAAACAAAATGATTCGCGGCGCTATTTACGGCGTGGCGTTAATTCTGGGAACTTATCTTCTCGTGATTGCCCTCGAATATTTCGGAAGATTCAACATCGCTATGCGAACTTTTCTCTTCTGGCTTTTCATCGGCTCTGCTCTTTTTGTTGTCGTAAAATTCTTTGTCATTCCACTCTCGAAAATGTTGCGTCTGGGTAAAATCATTTCGCACGAACAAGCTGCACAAATAATCGGCAAGCATTTTCCTAAAGTTCAGGACAAACTCCTCAACACGCTTCAACTCAATAGTCTTACATTAAGTAATCAGGACAATTCATTGCTTGATGCGTCTATCAATCAAAAAATTGCAGAATTGCGACCGGTTCCTTTCAGCAGTGCAATTGATCTTCGTGAAAACAGAAAATACCTGCGTTGGGCATTGCCTCCTTTGGCCATCATCATTGTGTTGCTTTTCGCTGCGCCAAGCATTCTCACCAAGCCTACAGACCGCCTCATCCGCCACGGACAGATTATCGCGGAAGAAGCGCCATTTACAATTTCGGTCACCAACGAAAATCTTACAACGCCTGAAAATTCCGACTTCACAGTACAAATCGAATTGACCGGAATAGAAATTCCGGATAAGGTCTACGTGTCACAAGGAAGCCAACAATACTTGCTCGAGAAAAAAAGTCCGATTTCCTTCAGCTATACTTTTCGGAATGTGCAGAAAGATGTCGATTTCGCATTTTTCGCCGGTGGATATTACTCTGATCAGTACGAGTTGCTCGTCATTCCCTCACCGCGTCTTGTCGACTTTAAAATTGATCTCAAATTTCCGGGATATATTCATCGTGTCAATGAGCAGATTTCGAATACCGGTGATCTCGTTGTTCCACAAGGAACACATATTACATGGGACTTTACCACGCGTAATACAGATCGTTTAAGCATCAATTATGCAGATAGTTTATATGTGATGCCATCGGGAGATGATGCCTGTTCCTTTTCCCAAACTGCCGCGCAATCCACTATTTATTCGCTCACCACCTCGAATCAATACATCGCAAACGGCGACAGCATGTCGTACAGAATTCAGGTTGTTCCAGACGTTCATCCAATGATTTCTGTAGAAGAAGAAAAAGACAGCGCGTCTCTTCTTCAAATGTATTTCAGTGGAAATGTAAAAGACGATTATGGATTTCGCCGGCTGACATTCAATTACCGTTTCACTTTTCATGAAGACGGCAACAAAGAATCTACGCTTCACACTATTGATTTACCTGTTACAAAAGAAAACATCACCGATGCCTTCTTTCATTCCTGGGATTTGCGTCCATTGAATATTCGTCCGGGCGATAAAATTTCTTACTTCTTTGAGGTGTGGGATAATGACGGATTCAATGGCTCAAAATCATCAACTACCGGTATTCGCGAATACAACGTTCCAACCGAGGCCGAACTACAAGAAAAGCTAGATCAACAAAACGAGAACATCAAAGACAAACTGGAGAAAAGCATTAAGGATGCTAAAGACCTCGAAAAACAGTTGGAGGAAATGCGCCGTCAACTACTTGAGAAGAATGAGATGAATTGGCAGGATAAGAAAAAGCTGGAAGAGATGATGAAGCGACAGGCCGAACTGCAAAAACAAGTGGAAGAAATTCAGCGCGAAAACATCAACAAAAATCAAAGGGAAAATGAATTCAATCAACCCAATGAAAAACTGAAAGAAAAACAAAAGCAACTTGAAGATTTGATGGAGCAAGTGATGACTCCAGAGCTTCAAAAGCTCATGGAAGAAATGCGCAAGATGATGGAGGAATTGAATAAGGATGAGATTCAAAAGGAATTGGATAAAATGGATCTTACAAATGAGGATCTCGAAAAAGAGTTAGACAGAGCACTCGAACAATTCAAGCAATTGGAGTGGGAGCAAAAGATGGAGAAAGCAATCGATAAACTTGAAGCGCTTTCGCAAGAACAAGAAAAACTTTCTGAGGAAAGTGAGAAGAAAGATGCAAAAAGTGACGAGTTAAAAGAGCAGCAGGAGAAGCTCAATGAAAAGTTTGATGAGTTGAAAAAAGAGATGGATGAGGCCGATAAGTTGAATCAGGAACTGGAAAATCCCAATCCAATGCCCGATACAGAAAGTCAGGAAAAAGAAATTCAGGAAGAACAGGAAAAAAGTTCTGATGATCTAAGCAAAAACAAAAAAAGCAGCGCATCAAAATCCCAAAAAAGCGCTGCGCAAAAAATGAAGAAAATGGCTGAGTCGATGTCACTCGCCATGGAAGCAGGCGAAGAAGAACAGCAGGAGGAAAACATGGAATCTCTGCGTGCTTTGCTAGAAAATATCATCACGCTCAGTTTCGACCAGGAATCTCTCATGTCGAAATTCACAACCATTGATCAGAAAGATCCCAACTACAAAAAACTGGGACATGCGCAACGCAAGTTGAAAGACGATGCTAAAATGGTGGAAGATTCCCTCTTCGCGCTCAGTAAGCGCGTTCCTCAGGTGAGTGCTGCCGTCAATCATGAAATAAATCTGGTCAATGAGAATATGGGTAAAGCCTTGGATGGTGTTCCGGATAGAAAGACAGCAGAGATCACAATTTCGCAACAATATGTGATGACCAGCTTCAACAATCTCGCACTGATGTTGGATGAGGCACTCAAACAAATGCAACAGCAATCTGCCAACAGTAAACCCGGCAAAGGAAGTTGTAACAAACCCGGTGGTAGTGGTAGCAAACCAAAGCCGAGTGCTGGTGAGTTGAAAAAAATGCAGGACGGTCTTTCCAAGCAATTGGAAGAAATGAAAAAGCAAGGGAAAAACAAAGGAGAAAACAAAGGACAAGGTCAGGAGAACAGTCAGAAACTCGCTGAAATGGCTGCCAAACAAGCGGCTATCCGTAAAGCCGTTGAAGAGAAGGCTGCTGATTTGAATCAGGACGGAAGTGGCAATGGAAATGAACTCAAAGAGATATCCAAACAAATGGAGGAGCTACAGCGTGACATCGTCAACAATCAGATCAATGAAGAAACAATGCGCCGCCAGAAAGACATTGAAATTCGCTTATTGAAAGCTGAAGAAGCGGAAAGAACACGAGAGAAGGACAATGAGCGCAAAAGCAATGAATCCCGTGAAAATCCCACTTCCAATCCGATGAAATATGCGGACTACATGAAACGAAAAGAACAGGAGACCGAACTGTTGAAAACTGTTCCGCCTTCACTTAAACCTTACTACAAGGAAAAAGTAAATTCGTATTTCAATAAATTAGGCGCCCAATAACTCAATCAATAAAAATGGCATCAGCAAAAAGAACATTGAAGTTTCCATCCATTCTGGAAAACATTCATCTGGCCGAGCGACTCATTGACGATGTCGTAGCTGAATACAACGTTCACGAAGATTATTACGGAGAGCTGCTCATCGCAATGACTGAAGCTGTGAACAATGCCATCGTTCATGGCAACAAACTCGATCCTTCAAAACAGGTAGTACTCACATTTGACATTGCTGATGAGAAGACGATGCGCTTCACAATAGAAGACGAAGGCCCTGGTTTCGACTATGACAACCTACCCGACCCGACTGCGCCGGAAAATATTGAAAAGCCTCACGGACGTGGAGTTTTCCTTATGCGCAAGCTTGCCGACAATTGTTTGTTCGAAGACAATGGCAGATTGGTTATCCTTGATTTTCATGTCCTTGAGCAACAACCTGCTTAAATCAATTGCGATATTCCCAAGCTGCTCCCGAGAGAGCGGCTTTTTTTTGCCCTAATAATCTGCGACTCAATTCCAATTTCGCATACCATTCCGACAGAATCTCCTTCAAGTCAATTGTCATTATCCCAAGCTACTTAAGAGCTAATTTTGCATACGCATGGCAATCTCATTTCATCTAGAAGGCGTAAGGTATCAGTTTACACGAAAACGTGCATTAAAGGCTTGGATAAAAGCCTCTGCGTTCCATGAAATGAAGGTTGTAGGAGAAATCAACATCATTTTATGCTCTGACGATCGTCTTTTGGAAATGAACAACCAATTTCTGGAACACGATTACTTCACCGATATCATCACTTTCAATTACAACAATAAAAACACGATTTCTGGCGATCTTTTCATTAGCATTGATAGGGTAAAAGACAACGCCATAAAAAACAATGTTCCAACCGAAACAGAACTACAACGTGTTATTATTCATGGAGTTATGCATTTGTGTGGATACAATGACAAGAGCAAAACCGAGCAATCAACTATGCGAAACAAGGAAGAAGAACACCTCAAAAAATGGTTGAAATTCGTGAAATAGTCGTTTCACGTGGAACACAAAATTAATACTTTGATTGAATGAATTCGAACTATGACGTTATAGTAATTGGCGCGGGTCATGCCGGCAACGAAGCGGCCGCTTCAGCCGCAAATCTTGGCGCTAAAACGCTCCTAATTACTATGGACATGAATAAGATAGGCCAAATGAGCTGCAACCCAGCAATGGGTGGCATTGCTAAAGGTCAGATAGTGCGCGAGATAGATGCACTGGGAGGATATTCAGGGATTGTATCAGATAGAACTGCCATCCAATTCAGAATGCTCAATCTTTCAAAGGGACCGGCTATGTGGAGCCCGCGTACGCAGAATGACAGAATGAAATTCGCCGAGGAATGGCGCAATATGCTAGAGGCGACACCACTCGTCGACTTCTGGCAAGACATGGTGAAAGAAATAATTTTCGAGAATAACCATGTTACCGGAGTAATCACGGGCATGGGTATAAAATTCAATTGTCGCGCAGTCATCATCACCAGCGGCACATTCCTCAATGGCGTAATTCATATTGGCGAAAAGCAATTTGGTGGTGGTAGAATAGGCGAGAAAGGAGCGACAGGAATAACGGAACAACTCAATTCACTGGGCTTCCGCAGCGGGAGAATGAAAACCGGTACTCCACCCAGGATCGACGGTAGGTCGCTGGACTATTCCAAAATGGAAGAGCAACTGGGTGATTTACAGCCCGGTAAATTCAGCTACACCCGAACCCCACCCATTGAGAAACAACGCTCTTGTTGGATCACCTATACCAATGAGCGTGTACACGAAGTCCTCGCAACCGGATTTGAACAAAGTCCTATGTTTACTGGGCGAATTCAAGGTGTGGGGCCACGCTACTGTCCGTCTATTGAAGACAAAATCACACGCTTCGCGGACAAAGACCGCCATCAGATTTTCGCAGAACCTGAGGGTTGGACTACAGTAGAAATATATGTAAATGGTTTTTCTACAAGCCTCCCTGAAGACGTGCAGCTTAAAGCGATTCGCCTCATTGACGGTTTTGAAAACGCCAAAATGTTTAGACCCGGTTACGCCATTGAATACGACTATTTTCCACCGGATCAGCTAAAACATTCTTTGGAAACAAAGGATATTCCGGGACTATTTCTCGCAGGTCAAATCAATGGAACAACAGGCTACGAAGAGGCTGCATGTCAGGGCCTCATTGCCGGAATCAACGCTGCTCAGTACGTCAAGGAAAAAGAACCTTTTGTATTGAACAGAGACCAAGCCTACATTGGTGTGCTCATCGATGACCTCATAACCAAAGGGACTGACGAGCCATACCGCATGTTCACAAGCAGGGCAGAATTCAGGACACTCCTACGCCAGGACAATGCCGACGAACGACTTACTCCACTTTCTCATGCCATTGGACTTGCCGACGATAATCGGTTATTTCACGTGGAACAAAAACAAAAAGGAAAGAGCGAACTCACAAAACACCTGGAAAACCTCTCCGTTACACCAGAAGAAGTGAATGAACATCTCGCGCAATTCAATACGAAGGCTATAAATCAAAAACAAAAACTTTCTGGTATCATAGGAAGGCCCGAGGTGAGTTTGAATGAAATTGGTACCCTATTTCCATCCATAGCTGAAACCGTTGCTACATATGGTGATCTTGCAGGTGAAATAATGGAACAAGTGGAAATCGACATCAAATACAGTGGCTATCTTGCCAAAGAACGGGAAATGGCTGAAAAGATGTTGCGACTCGAGCACATTAAGTTTCCTGAACATTTTGATTTTACTAAAATCGCAAACCTAAGCACCGAGTCCCGTCAAAAACTAATTCGAATTCGACCGGAAACACTTGGGCAAGCTTCACGAATCAGTGGTGTAAATCCCGCGGATATTTCCGTATTAATGGTACACCTTGGTAGATAATTATCAAAAGTATATTCAATTATTAGAGCCGGTTTTTCCGGCTCTATTCTTTTCCAAAACGTGCTTTTATATCTTCTAATAAAAAATGAAACGACTCCATTTCACGTGGAACAATTGCGTATTCATCTGAATCGCAACGTTTCGTCCGCCATTAGATAAAGTGTGATCAGCAAAAGAACCGGGCTGGCTGTAGTCCTTACTGAAAACTAGCTCGAAGAACTGGTTTTAACTTGTAAGTCCCGTTGCCGTTCTGATGAACACTTTCGTGGGCATCGAAGTCAACCACAAGCGTATATAACTGATTTACAGACAGTTCTTGATGAACATTCAATTTTAATCCACTTTCATCCTGACTTGAAATCGTTAGAGGGAATTCCGTTCCGCCTATGTACAAATGATTCTGAGTACCTAAAATAAATCTTACCTGTGAAATCAAACCCGACGGGACATCTTGTGGATGCACCAACAAGGTATCAACACCATTTTGAAGTGTGAGCAAATCATAAATTCCACCTTGGGTCTGGAGATTTGTCCATCCATTCTCGTTAGAATGAATGCGCACCTCCAGAATCTCAACCTTCACAGAATCGTAATTGGTTGGCATGTCGTGCAAAAGGATCCTTAAACGAGCTGACCCCGACTTATCGCGTTTACAAGCAACAAACATCACTGACGTAGCTACAACCAAAATGGTCATAGCAATATATATTTTCTTCATGACGGAATTTACGCTAAAGAAGTGTTTAGGTTCGTTAAAAATCAAACTTAATACCTTGTGCCAACGGCAAAGACGTTGAATAATTGATGGTGTTTGTCTGTCTGCGCATGTAATTTCTCCAGGCATCTGAGCCTGATTCTCTGCCTCCACCGGTTTCCTTTTCACCACCAAAAGCACCACCTATCTCAGCGCCACTTGTTCCAATATTTACGTTGGCAATTCCACAGTCACTGCCCTCTGAAGATAGAAAACGCTCAGCTTCACGCATATTGGTCGTCATAATGCTACTCGACAAGCCTTGTACAACACCATTCTGCATAGCAATAGCCTCACCGAGTTCCTTGTACTTCATGACGTACAAAATCGGAGCAAAAGTTTCGTGCTGTACTATCGGTAATGAAGAATCCTTCACTTCAATGATGCAAGGTTTCACATAACAACCACTCTCATAACCGGCGCCTGACAGCACACCACCTTCGACAACGATCTTTCCGCCCTGGGCTTTTGCCTCTTCAATTGATTTGAGATACATATCCACCGCCATTTGATCGATAAGAGGTCCAACGTGATTCTTTTCATTCAGCGGATTACCAATACTCAATTGGGCATATGCCGTGGATAATTTACTCACTACATCATTGAATACACTTTCGTGAATGATGAGCCTTCTTGTGCTAGTGCAGCGCTGACCGGCAGTACCGCAAGCGCCAAACACTGCTCCGATAATAGTCATTTTCAAATCCGCATTTTCAGTAACGATTATCGCGTTATTACCTCCTAGCTCAAGAAGTGTTTTACCAAATCTGTCTGCTACCTTAGCACCGACAGCTCTTCCCATTCTTGTGCTTCCTGTAGCTGAAATAAGCGGTACTCGGCGATCACTCACCAACATTTCACCCACTTTAAAATCGCCACTGATGATCGAAGAAATACCTTCTGGTAAATTATTTTCTGCTGCTACTTCATTCCATATATTCTGACATGCAATAGAGCACAAAGGAGTTTTCTCAGACCCTTTCCAAACGCATACATCTCCACAAATCCAAGCCAGGGCGCTATTCCAGGCCCACACCGCAACAGGGAAATTGAATGCTGAAATGATTCCAACAACTCCAAGCGGATGCCACTGCTCGTACATTCTATGTCCGGGACGCTCACTGTGCATAGTGAGACCATACAACTGTCTGGATAAACCAACAGCAAAATCGCAGATGTCAATCATCTCCTGGACTTCACCAAAACCCTCTTGAAG
>JAYTOA010000156.1:0-33400 GCA_043748015.1 Flavobacteriales bacterium | reverse complement strand
AGTTGCGGAACATCATAAATTACGATGGTCATTTGAGCGTTCAATATTGGTGTTGCGGAACACAACAGCAAAAGAAGAATTGTCCTGAATTGTTTTTTCATTGATATGAATTTCTTTACTTTGGACGAAGGTAAGAATTCGAAACGATGCGTTTACTGATGTTGAGTTCATATATCTGTGCAGTGCTCACCATTCTCGCTATGGCCATTCTGATGATGCAACCAAGAGTAGTGGAGCATCTCGACTATTTTTTGATTCTCGCATTCTTTCCACCTGCCTTACAAATTCTTTATACGTATATGACTTCTTCAATGTTGATGCTTGACGAATTCAAACCTACCGAACTACTCGATGATTTAGAATTGAATCATTTGCAGGGTGATGATGAAGTTGTCGGGACAGGTTTCTGGTTGAAAGGAATTGCTACCATAAATAGCTTTGTTTTATGTTTTGTTGTGCTTACAGTTGTCTCTTCGATGCAAGTACTCTTCCTTATCATTCTTGACGATGGATCCGCGATTGGTGTACGATACGCTACGGTATCTGTATTCGGTGCTGCGGTTTTTGCAATTCCCGCTGTCGTTTACAATTTACGAACGTTTAATCTCAAACGAATCCGACGAAGTGGCATTGCATGATATCTCGTGCGGTAGGATAAATTGTATTTATTCATGGCACACGAAATATTGTTGATAATCGTTACGAGTTCTTCATTGAGTGAAATCCTAACACAATAATTTCGTCGAATGACATACGCTGCCACGAAGACTTTCATTTTTTTTAGCCTAATACTTATTTGCAGTAACGCTATTGCGCAAGTCCAGGAATTCAAGGATAAATACCCCAATGGAAATACGCGCAGCGAGGGGAACTACCTGGCCGGTTTCGAGGATGGGACCTGGAAGTATTATTTTGAAGATGGCAAGCTACAGGAGGAGTCCAACTATGCTCGAGGTAAAATGAATGGAAGCGTAAAACGTTTTCATCCCAATGGAAATTTAATGGTCGAAGGTTATTTTCTGCTGGGACGACAAGACAGCATTCAACGAACATTCACCCTTGAAGGTAAAATGGTGGAAGAAGGTTTTTATAAGAAGGGAATCAAAACAGGTAGCTGGTATTATTTTTTTCCTTCAGGTGATACGTTGCGCATTGATGAGTTTAGGGATTCGACTCAGTATTTATGGACACTTTTTTCTGAGCCCGGAAAACGCGTAGTTAAAAATGGAAATGGTGTCGAAATAGAAAAGTTTGATAACGGCAAGATCAGGAAGACAACCAACTACGCAAATGGTTTGCCTCATGGTGAATTCGAGGAGTACTATGCCGGTGGGGCGTTGCGGATGAGAGGGAAGTATGTCAAGGGTAAATTCAATGGTGAATGGAATGAATTTCTTCCTTCAGGAAAATTAAAACAAGTAAGTAATTATGTCGATGGAGTCCTCAACGGAACTTATCTGGAAAACTACGCAAATGGTGAAAAGAAGGTGACTGGCAGTTATGCAATGGGTGCGAAGACAGGACATTGGATTTGGTTTCTCGATACCGGAGCGAAGGACATGGAAGGTGATTTTGTCAACGATTTACAACATGGCGACTGGAGTTTTTACTATGGAAATGGAAACAAGGAGTATTGGGGCAAATACGAAAAGGGCCTGATGGAAGGTTTATGGCAGTATGTTTATTGGGGTGGTGAAAAGTGGAAGCAAGGCAATTATTCGCGCGGTAGAAAGGAGGGTAAATGGACCTATTGGTTTGAAAACGGACAGGTGTTGATGGAAGGAGATTTTAAGAATGATCTTGAAGAGGGAGAATGGAAGTCGTGGTATGAAAGAGGCGCACAGAAGGATATTGGAAATTTCAGTCAAGGAAAGATGAGCGGAAAGTGGTTGGGTTATTATCCCAATGGAGTAAAGAATTATGAAGGTGAATGGGCTGTTGTAAAAAAAGCCGATGCAATGGAAAAGAAATTTTCCGATCTCTACAAAATGAGTAAGGATGAAGCATCACTCATGCGTGTTGGAGATGTGAAGACGGGGAAGTGGATATACTATCGTGATACAGGCATGATAGAGAAAATGGAGACGTATGACGGTAATGGCGAACGCAGTGGACCCGCTGAGACTTATAATGTTGCCGGAAAGATTGAAAGCAAGGGCAGCTATCTACTCAACAAACCGGATGGCAAGTGGGAGTATTTCCATCCGCATGGCGCGCCCATGAGGACATGCAATTATCACGACGGTAAGTTGAATGGCAAGAGCACCATCTTCAACGAGAGAGGCCAGACAATTGAAGAGAGTAATTACAAGAACAATAAACTGGATGGACTTTATATAAGCTATGATGATAAGACGGGAAAAGTAAAACTTAAGCAGACTTATGAAAATGGCCGAGTAAAAGAAGTGTTGGAAGGAACGCCTGGAAAGAAGTAAGCGACATTTCTATTCTTGTAAAATTATTTTTCCATGGTATCGCCCATGGTTTTTTTCAATACACAGTATATACATACCTTGTTCTAGTCCTTCGGTTTTGACACAACTATTTTTTACAACGCCGTAAGCAATTATTTTTCCATTCATAGTCATAATATTGTAAATGGCTCCGGTAAGTATTTCGCCTCCCAGTGACAGCCTAACGCTTTCTTGTATACGCGATGGATTTGGGTATATCAGAAGACGATTACTTAATTCCTCGCTACTTCTGTTTTCAATGATATTAATGAAATCATCATCCGGATTATTAAGGCTGTCAGCGGAGTAATAGACTAAAATGGCTGTTTCGTTTTGAGGTGATTGAGAAGCCCACGAAGTTGCATTGATTGTCGGAATATCATTTCCCAATGCGACCCCGGATTCACTTGCTTTTTGTCGCCCAACACAAATGACACCGTGTCCTGTTTTATAAAGACCAAACATTTCGGTGTTGTCTCCTCCCGCTTGCGTAAGTGTATCCCATTGGCCAACTATTAAAGAGCTGTATAGAGGCACATGAAAATTTTCATCGTATACGCGAACGAAATTATTCCAGCAACTCAATCCTCCGTTATAGGGCTTTACCATTTTCTGATAAGCGTTTTTTGTGGTGATTGTTCTTCTGCCAACACCCAGTAAGCAAACATCACCATTCGAACTTACCTTCATGTTGTTTTTCGCAATTCGGGTTGTATTGACATCCGGCCAGCCAGTATTTGGATCAGGCCATCCGTCAAGATTGGGATCCGGATGTGTTGTTCCTAATGATCCCGTTCCTTCGAAGAGTTCAGCCATGTAAGTGCTGTTCATCAAGACTCCGCTTTCCAATGATAATTTTCCAAGCCATGACTCGTGAATGTTTCCGAATGTTCCCGTGAATTGATTTTGAAATCCAAAGGCCGATGTATTAGCTGAAACAGTATTTCCTTCCCATAAATTTTCAGTGTTGTTGCCGTGCGCACGTGCACCAACTACCAATCGGTTGTTATGGTAATCAATTGCCAGCGCATCAATATATTGGTCGGGAATGGATTGAACGGTGTCTCCGGCAGGTGTGATCTCATGGTAAAGTCTGCTCCACCAGTTGAGAATTCCCGTGGAATCCATCCCTATGACGGCAGGCTCAAAATCCGGCGAGGTGCTGCCATCTGCGAATATGGCGGTACTCTTGAAATTCATTCCCAGGAAAACATCGTTGTTTCTTTTGTCAATTGAGATGCATGTTCCTCCAAATACAGGACAGCATGATGTTGCACCGTAATTGTTATAACCAGGTCCGTCCTGCGTTGGATTGTCCGGATCACATGGGGTGCTGAACAATACGTCGAGTGGCCATTTTCCCTTGCGCGTTCCTCCATTTCCATCGCTCATGGTTAAGTCAAAATCATCTTGGGTCCATGACCGTAGTTCACATCGACCCCAGATTTTTAAGGCAATGCCGCTGTAACTAATCGCATTGATTCCGTCTATGTAGGAGGAGGCAGGTGTCCCTCGCCATTCACCGCCCGCCGCTAACCAATGAGTTCTCCAGTTTTCTACCACTTCTCGCTCTCCAAATTCATTCAAGCGATACATGGCGCTCCAGTTATAATTGTGCGGCTCTCCGGATATGTAATATGTTTTTCCATTGCTTGTCACATCCCACGGATGATATTCTTGCAATGCAGCTGTCGCCCAAACATTGCGCGCCCATAATACTTCCGTAGGTACACCATTTACGAAATTATTATCCAGGCGGGCAATAAAATAGCCGCCATCATTATCGTATGTGTCACTTGTATTACCACTTATGTATATGTTTCCTGTTGCGGCATAAGGAAGTGAAGTGGTTTTCATGAACCGAATGTCTTCAACTGTGCCCTGAGGAAAATGAACTACACGTAATATTTGTTGAAGGTCATGTGAAAGGTGAAGTATGAATCCATATCGATTTGTCCCCTGTTCGTTGTGAATGTCATTGCCGCCGGCTAATTCTATGCGCGTGATGGAGGCGTCAATCCAGTTGAGATTGTCTGCGTATCCTGAAACTAAAATCGTTCCGTCTGAAATCTCCATCACATCGTAAAAAGTTTCCCGGCCTTCATTCCCTGCATACATTACAACATTCTCCGGCTGACAGATTCCCGCCAAATTTAGAAATGCAAGTGCGATGGCGATGATCGTTTTCATATCAATGGATTTTTATATCAAGACGAAGTTAGGATTCTATTTTGCTAAAAAATTCGAGGTGAATTATTTTTCCAGAACTTCAATTGTTCGTGTCAGCTCAGCGCCATCCTGATCGATGATTGTCAGTGTATGCTTGCCTGGTCTTGGTTGAATTTCGAAATTATGTACGCTCTTTGTTTCCCCCATGTAAACATTATCAACGTGCCAGTAAAGTGTTGCAGATGTAGATCGATGTGTTGCTTGAAGGAGTACTTTTTCAAAGCGACCTTCTATGTTTTTTGGAATGAAAATTTTTGTGTCTCCCTTTGGATAAATGAGTCCGATAGGCATTGTGTTGTCTACTCCACAACCCGGAGCAAATGGGGGTAGTGTGATATACTCGGGATGATTTTTTTTGTAGTAATATTCTTGAACAGGAGGAAGGACAAACCACGATTGGGCGTGCATCTCATTGACCTCCGCACATTCGCCTGTCAATCTATTTGAACTGGATGCATTTGTAAAAACGCGATGATGATAAGGACATGGCCGCGTGTTCAATCCTGCGCGAGGTACATGAATAGAATCACTCTGAATGCAATACTCTCCCATGCGCATTCCGCTGAGATGACATGTTGCAATTTTTTCAAGATCATCGAATGGAGGTGTGAACCAACCTCGATGTGGCAGTATGGCGAAGACATCAAATAACAAAGGCGCAGCCGCTGTAACGCCGGTTATTACAGGCTTTCCCTGACCATCTGCGTTGCCCACCCAAACTCCAACTACATACTCAGGAGTTGTTCCAACTGCCCAGGCATCGCGGTTGCCAAAGCTTGTTCCGGTTTTCCATGCAATGGGCGCCGTTGAAGAATAGGCTTCCCATCCCAATTCTGTTTCTGGTCTGTTCACGTCCAACAACGCTTGATATGTGCACCAGATACTACCCGCATCGAGCGGTGGAAATTGCTCTTCATAATGCATCGTTTGATTTTCTTTTTGCAAAAGATTTTTTTCGCTATATGCATCATCAAAATATTTCCCATTGGAGTCGTAATGCCATTGCAACGTGCGGCTCATGCCCGCATACGCATGAGTGATGTCCCAGAGGGAAGCCTCACCACCACCAAGTATGAGCGACAATCCATAATGATCTGCTGGCTTTTTAAAATGTGTGAAACCAAACTTTTTTAGTTGGTGATAGAAGCGTTGATAACCATAATCTTTCAGCATCACGACTGCAGGAATATTTAACGATCGTGATAACGCACGACTCGCGGGTACAGCTCCATCGAAAGTTTCAGAATAATTTTTGGGCGAGAATCCATCGTATTGAAGGGGTATATCGGGCATCAATGAATGTGGAAGTATGAGCCCGTCTTTTAGCGTTGAAGCATACAAGAGGGGCTTTAAAATGCTGCCCGTACTTCGTGGTGATTGGATAATGTCTACCCAGTTACCATGTTTGTTTTGAGTGTCTTCAGAATTGCCAACATAAGCGACCACATTGCCTGAGCGCACTTCTACTACGATTACCGCAGTGTTGAACACTTGATTCATTTCGAACTCGCGCATGTGTTGCGCCACAATCGCCGAGCACTGATTCTGGAGTGTCGCGTTTACTGTTGACTCGAATTTTTTGCCACCTCCGTTTTGCTTGATGAGTGTTGTCAAAAGATGCGGCGCAGTTTGAGGCAGTGGAAAAGGTTTTTGTGGAAGTGGTTCAATTAAAGAAAGCGCAAGTGTTTCAAAGTCGAAATGACCCGCGTCGAAAAGCAACTGCAAAATGCGATTGCGTTTTGCCAAAAGTTTCTCTTGATTTTTTCCCGGAAAAATTAACGATGGTGCATTGGGCAGTACAGCAAGTGTTGCAGATTCCGCCCACGATAACTGCTCTGATTTTCTTCCGTAATATCGCCATGCCGCCGCATCAAGCCCTACTACATTTCCTCCAAAAGGCGCGTTGGCAGCGTACAGTTCCAGAATTTCTTCTTTGTTGAATCGCCATTCCAAACGTAACGCTCGAATCATTTCCGTCACCTTTTCGAATACTGTTCTCGATGGATTGTCACGACTCATTCTCACTACTTGCATAGTAATGGTGCTTGCGCCACTGTACACTTTTTGTCTTCGAAAGTTTTGCGAAAGCGCTCGCAAAATTGAAGGCAAATAGACGCCACTGTGTTCATAGAAATGTTGATCTTCAAAAGTCAACAAGGCCGCTTTGAACTTATCGGGAATTTTTTCTGTTCGTGGAAATCTCCACTGACCGTCACGCGCAATCACAGCGCTTAATAAAGTATTCTCTGATGAATAAAGAATCGTGCTGTGCGGCTTCTCGAAAAATTTTGATGGCAGGCAGAACAGAAAGTAAAGGAAGGAGAGAATGATTATTCCAAGAAAGATTTGTCGCTTTCTTTTGAATACGCCAAAAGTTCTTTCAACTCCGGCTATCATTTTCAAGAATTCATTGCCTCTTCAATCTCTTCAACCTCGACAGGAAACTTTTTGAATAGATCGTCATTAGCGGATTTGTTGATGACGATATTGTTCTCGATGCGAATACCCAGTTTTTCCGCAGGGATGTAAATGCCCGGTTCAACAGTAAATACATTTCCAACTTCTACTTTTCGCGTCCAGTCGCCGATGTCGTGAACATCTAATCCAAGAAAATGCGAAGTGCCGTGCATAAAATATTTCTTATAGGCAGGCCAATCCGGATTTTGTTTGCTCACTTCTGTCTTCGTGATGAGCTTAAGGTCGAGTAATTCTTTCGTCATCATCTCACCAACTGCGCGATGATATTCATGCAAGTAAACTCCCGGCTTTAATAATTTTTTGGCGCCGTTCATTACTCGCAAGACTGCGTTATACACATTCTTCTGACGTGCGGTGAATTTTCCGCTAACCGGTATGCAACGGGTCATATCCGCGTTGTAGTTGCCATACTCAGCACCCACATCCATCAATAGTAAATCACCTTTCTGACATGGCTTATCGTTCGTTATGTAATGCAAGACACACGCACTCGCTCCCGATGCGATGATTGGTGTGTATGCGAAACCTCGTGAACCACTGCGCAGAAATTCATGCATGAATTCAGCTTCGATTTCATATTCCATCACTCCTGGTTTTACAAACTTCAGAACACGATTGAGACCGTTATGCGTGATGTCGATTGCGCGCTGCAGTTGTTCTACCTCCTCCTTTTGTTTTACTGCACGCAACTTATGCATGATGGGTGCGCTGCGCTCTATTTCGAAATGCGGGTATTTGTTTCTAAACCATTTTGAGAATCGCATCTCGCGTGTTTCTACCTCAATGGTAGCACGCGTGTGTTCGTTGCTGTTGAGATAAACACCGCTTGATTCTGACAACAATGTATTCACAACGCGCTCGAATTCTGTAAGCCAGTGAATGGTTTGCACTCCTGTTTGTTTGCGCGCTTCCTCCCGTGTAAGTTTGGCGCCTTCCCAGATGGCGATAGTTTCACTTGTTTCCTTTAGAAAAAGTATTTCACGTTGTGATTTGTGAAATGCATCGGGAAATATCAACAATACAGATTCTTCCTGATCGACACCACTGAGATAGTAAATATCTGTGGCTTGTTTGAATGGAAGATGGCCATCGGCACTCGTAGGATAAACATCGTTGCTGCAAAATATCGCCAGGTGTCCCGACTTCATTTGTCCCGCAAATCGTTTGCGTGCACTTATATAAAATGAACTACTGAGTTGTTTGTATCGCATATGGTTGAATTGAAAATCTTGTCACTGTCACAATAGACAGATTGAAATTAATTGTTGATCATTCCCCACTTCATCACTTCGTCTTCTGTTATTTCTCTTGCGGCTGTTTTACCCAACACTTGTTGAATATCACGTGGTGAAATGCCACTTGCCGGGCGTTTCCAAGTGAGGTCGCCCATGTCTATTGTTTTTCCGGATGGAATATTTTTCGCTGCAACTAAACTTCTTCGCGCATTTTTTCTCGCAGGCGCTTCGCTCTCGAGCGCCTTCATTTCAAATGTGCCGAGCAACTCAAATGTTCGGTCCATTCGATTTCTAAAATGCTTGAGGTCTTCCTTGTCCATCGCATGATAATGATCGTTACCCGGCAATGTTTTGTCATGTGAAAAATGTTTTTCCAAAACTGTTGCACCGAGCAATGTCGCCACCTCGAGTGTGTGCATGTCTTTTGGTAAAGTGTGATCACTATAACCCGGAACGGCATCAGGAAAGAGACGTATCATGTCTTTGATCATTCCGAGATTCGCGTTTTCATCCATAGTTGGATAGTTGAGAACGCAATGCATGAGGCAAAGTTTGTTGCCGAATTTTTCTATGGTCTCAACGGCTTGCATCACTTCCCATTTGTATGCCGCACCTGTTGAGAGGATAATTGGTTTTCCAAATGAACATTGATATTCGATGAATGGAAGATTGGTAATATCGCTGCTGCTGATCTTGAAAACAGGCATCATTTCGTTCAGAAATTTTGCACTTTCTACATCGAAAGGTGTACTCATGAATTCAATACCCGCTGTTTCGCAATGGCGCGCAAGCTCTTCGTATTCTTTCTTCCAGAACTTGTCATATTTCTTGAATAATTCGAACTGTGAACGCGTTGGTTCTTTTGTGATATCCCAGTAGTATGGCGAGTCTTTGCTCGCAATGGTTTCTGCTTTATAAGTCTGAAATTTGATGGCTTCAGCTCCGCCTTCAGCGGCTTCATCAATCAATCTTTTGGCAAGATCCATAGAGCCTTCATGGTTTACTCCGGCTTCAGCAATAACGTACGGCCGCGACGGTACGCGGGGATTGTATGCGTTGAGAAAATCTACTAGTTTCATGTGCGCGAAGCTAATAGAGAAATTTGATTTCTGAAAAGTGTTATGTTATTCTGCGCCGTCCTGACAATTGCAGGGAGGAGACATAATGATTTTCGCAGTCGGTAAAAGAGTGCGCAACCTGTCTTGTGTTTCGTAGTTGATCTGATTGTGAAGAAGGTCGAGATATTTTAACTTGCTTAACTCCGATAATGACTCAGGATATGCTTCGATCGGGTTGTCCCATAGTGAAAGGATTTCCAACTCGGTAAGATCATCAATATGATCAGGAATAATGTTGATCTCATTATCTGCAGCATCAAGTTGACGCAAATTTTTGAGGAGAAGAAGGCCTTTGGGTAATACGGATATTTCATTGTGCTGACAGCTCAGCGTCTGCAAAAATTGTAGTGATGAAATATTTTCAGGTAGAATCTGGATTCTGTTTTTATCTAAAATGAGCTCGTTAAGATTCTTGAATTTGAAAATTTCTTCCGGAAATTCACGCAACTTTTGTTTGCTTAAATCCAGACGGAAGACGCTGTCGGGAGATGATAGTGCGCTTGGAAGGCTGCGATAGACACGCATTGTTTTCAGAACTTCCAGATCAAGTAATTGTCCATTGCAAATGGTGATGAACGTCATCATCCATGCCACGATAAATATGTGTCGGTAGACTTTCAAAAATATTTCTTTGCTGTTTCTACATCACTTGCGATGTGTTTTTGTAACTCATCAATCGAGCCAAATTTCAACTCAGGTCGGATGTATTCCAATATCTCTACGTGAATCTTTTCACCATAGATATCCTCATCGAAATCCAGGATGTAAACTTCAATTGTTGTAAAATTATTATCGGTCACTGTTGGTCTCACGCCTATGCTCATTACACCGTTCAATGTTCTTCCCGTGAAGTGAACGTACACGGCGTACACTCCATTACCCGGAATAAGTTTATACGCATAGTCAGGAGAAATATTTGCTGTCGGATATCCGATTGTTCGTCCCAGACGATCACCCTTGACAACTATTCCCGATATGCGGTAATTGTAACCAAGATATTGAGAAGCCTCTTTAACTGCGCCTTGCTTAAGCGCGTTGCGGATTTTGGTGGAGCTAACATTCACATTATCGATTTCCTTCACCGCGATCTCTTCAACGTTGAATCCAAAGGTCTCGGAGAGCTCAAGCAATGTCTGATGATCGCCTTCGCGATTTCGGCCGAATCGGTGATCATAGCCAACCACAACAGTGTGAGCATGTAATCCTGTCACAAGAAGATCACGCACATATTCGAAAGGTGAAAGCCGCGAGAAATCTAACGAAAAGGGATAGATCATCAAGTGATCAACATTCGCCAAAGTCAATAGTGCCGCTTTTTCCTCCGGTGTGTTGAGCAGTTCGATCTGATGATTGTCCGGATGCAACACCATGCGTGGATGTGGATAGAATGTGAGAAGCACTGTTTCTCCGTTTACTTCTGTTGCTAGTTTCCTTAGCTGTGACAGAATGGTGCGATGCCCAAGATGAACGCCATCGAATGTGCCAATCGTTACTATTGGATGCTTTACTTTCTCTAAGCTTGAAAAGCCGGTGTGAATTTTCACTGTTCTTTATTTGCAGCGCAAAAGTAGTTAGCAGATGAGATTGCAGTTTAGGCTTCATTAATGCGATTGAAATGAATGTCCGAATTGCTTCAATAAAAAGAAGGCTGCCTTGTTCAGACAGCCTTCAAAGTTTTGAGATTGTAACACGAAATTATTTTCTCACCATCATCTGTTGTGTTGTGATATGTTGGCCATCAATAACGAGACCCACAACATAATTTCCCGAAGGATAGGTGCTCACATCTAATGTGTGATTGTTGTTTCCTGAGAATTTACCAAGATTCTTCCAGTCCATTAATTTTCCGGTGATATCGCGCACTTCATAAGCAATGAAGTGTGATCCATCAAGCGTAAAATTCAAATTAGCAACTGTAGATGCCGGGTTTGGATTAATCTGAAAAACTTCAAGGCCCGATGGCAATGTTTCTTCAACACCAGTTCTATTCGACAAAATCAAACGCATACCGGGACTGTAATTCGTAGTGGATCCAATTCCAAAAAACCACAGGTAATCACCTGCTGTGTTGCGCGCCCAAACACCCGTTGAAAAATCAACATCCTTTTCAACCATTGCTTGAATACTCAGTTCGAAATTGCCTTCATCAATGGTTTGAATACCGGCGAAATACAAAGATCCCGCAGCAATAGCTCCGGGTGTCTGGTAAGGCAAGTAGTAAGGAAAAGATTGAGTGAAGTTCGGCGTCCATGCGTTGTCAAGATCATATTCAGCTCCCGTTACAAAGGCTGCGTCTGTGAGGTTGTAACTGGTATTTTGCTGCATCAACAAAATAGTTATTGGCGCGTTCGTACTGGTAGTGTTGGTGAAATACACCGTCATACCGTGAGCCGTGGAACCCATATTCGGAACGGAAAAATAAGATCCGAATCCTGTTGGTGGATAAGGGGTTGTTGATCCATTGCCTGATAGCGGCGACATTCTTCCCGCAAGCAATGCCGGGTCCTCGTGGCCGTATTCATCCTGCGTGATGAAAAACTTCTTCACTGCAGTGTTGTTATCGGGCGTCTCATCTGTTTCGGGGAAACTAATGGTTGTGCGAGCGTAGTAGGTACCAACTGTGGTTGGTTGCCAGCCGGAGGATATGAAAACAGTGTCATTCTGATCAGTTGGATTGGGCAAATAAAGGTTATTGAGAATTTCGATTTCAATGGAGTCACTGGCTATTGTGGCCATGGTCGCATCGAGAATTTCAACCTTGACTTTGGATACATGTGGGTTGGTTCCGATATTGGAATAGATTGTTCCTACAACCATTCCTCCGTTTGTTTCTGTGATGGCCTGTTCCAAAGGGATAGCGCGATATTCGAAATCGCTTAGGACATCGCCTGTAGAGACATATGAAACAACCACATCGTCAACGATTGGGTTTTCATACAACTTCACATCGTCGATTCCCCAGAAGTAATGCGAGTGCGTTGAGTTGCCATTTGGTTGCCATGCAAAGCGAAACTGTACCTGACTTTGTCCGGCTGCAACAGCCGAGATGTCAATTGTCGTGATCAAAGGATTTGCTGTGATTACATTCGTTGCACCAGCAACAGTTGGTGCGCCATCAAATACGAACCAGCTCAGTCCTCCATCGTTTGTCACCTCAACGAAAATTGGTTTTGCGCTTTGGCAGCAATAGCGGAAGTATTGCTGAAACTCAAGTATCACACTTGGAGCGTCAGTTAGATCAACTACCGGAGATGTCAGGTAACCACTTACCATTATGGCGGGATTAGCGGCTGTGACTTCACCACCTTGATATAAGTCACAATCGAAAATAACCCATCCATTAGCTGATGAAGACGCGTTTAATGTGGCTATTCCCGTCGCGTAAAATCCGTTAGGGCTATCCGCATCTGCCATCATCCAAATGGTATCATCGCCGGAATCAGCGTGTGCCCAAGGTCCGAATGGATTATTGCCATCGAAACCATTTGCGAAGTCTTCCGTGAAATACATCGAGCCGCGTTGCAATGAATTTAGCATTTGGAGATTGGCATCGCCTTCTTCCGATGAAGCACGCAACTGGGCTTCTTCTGCATGAATGGGATCAACACGATGTTGATGATTTCCGTTGATATTCGTTTTTTGCTGCGCTGTGGTAAACAAGGTGACCAGTATCGCACAGAGGAATGTAAATAATTGTTTCATTATAGTTTGTTTGATTAAAAAATACCACGGCCAAAGTACTGTTATAATCTATACAGCCCTACCCGTTTAAAATAAAAAAAGGCCCCTGAAGGAGCCTTTTTTTAATTATTTCTAAGTGTTGATTAATCAACGATCATCTTGCGAGTGATGTTTGATCCACCAGCATTGATAGTATATGTGTACAATCCAGGAGCATATGCTTCAACGTTCAAGTCAAAGTTGTGCTTACCAATTGATTTGTTACCTAATTCGAATTGATCAACAAGTTGGCCTGTGATATCACGGATGGAAAGAACAACTTTAGAAGAACCTGAAAGTGTGTAGCCAATTCTAGTGCTAATGCTTGCAGGGTTTGGAATGTTCTGATTCAAAGATGAATTGTCTTTTGCTTCTTCCTGTACACCAACTGTGCAAGCATCTGCGCAAGCTCCAACCAAACGTACCATAGGAATACCACCAATTGCAGCGAAAGTGTTACCTACGTTGCGCCATGAAGAAACCCACACGTTACTTCCTGATACAGGAACACGAAGGTCTTCAGAAGAAAATACAGAAACGAGATATGTCTTTCCGCCCTCAAGCGTTACAGCAGGAGAGAAAGGAAGGCATGTGAAGTTTGATCCATTAACAGCATTCAAAGCTTCAGCATAAATATCTACTTCTCCAGATGACTCAACAAAAGTGAAAATGCCTGCACCTGCAGCGTCGAAACCACCGAATTCGAAGATAACACCTGTAAGTGTTGCGCCTACGTTAGAACCGGCGCCAATAGCGAACTTGATACTAGAGAATGCCTCAGTATTGTAGATGTCGAATAGGTTACCGGCAACCTCTCCAGCAGCCATGGCCATAAACGCTTGAGCGCCGTTAAGGTCACGTGCGTATGTGCAATCAGTCATCAGGAAACTAGTTGTAGCCACGTTATCCAAAAGATCAGTTTCAGTGCTATCAGAACTAAGCGTTGCCGTAATCGAATAAGTTCCAACAGCCGTTGGAGTGAAGTCTGTTACTACCGACATAGTATCTCTTGTTAGACTTACCAATTCAGGATTGGTGGTACCAGCCCACGTACCCATTGAAGTAGCACCTTGCATAATCTCAACGTTAACAGCAACGTTAGTAAGGTTGTTGAAACCAGTGTTGTTAGCAATTGCAGTAGCTTTAACCGGACTAGATTGAGATACAGGAATTCTTGAGTAATCCCAGAATCCAAGTCCGAAATCAGCTTGATTCCAGTCACCCATTACAACTTTGTTCAAAGTCAAACTGTTCTCTTCAAGGTCACCAATTACAACGTTGTCAACCGCAAATCCGGAAGCCCATGACCCGGCATCTGACCAGTTGAAACGAATCGAAACTTCATTTTCACCGGCATAATCGAAAAGTGTCAATACGATAACCTGCCAAGCGCCTTCTTCTAAAGGAAGAAATCCGTCAACATCATCTGGAAATGGAACCAAGTTATAGGTGGTACCGCCATCTATAGAAATGGAAATAGTACCATCTCCTCCTCCGAAATTACCGTCGTTGTAAATGCTGAAAGTAATTGCAGGGTATTGCGCTGCGGCAAAACTTATTGTTGGAGTCTGAAGATAAATAGCATCCATAACGCAGTCGCATGGTGCAGCGTCATCATTTGCTCCGGCGAATTTGTTGTTGACACCCGACTCAACAACAGGCCAGTAACCACCTAAATTGGCAGTTGTTGCTGTCTGAATATCGAAGGCAGGACCGAAAAAATCGTCTGCAGTGTTGGTGGTTGTGCCATTCGTTTTGGAAACAACAGTTGTTGTCCATGTTAAAGGCAGAACTGCAGGAAATGGTCCTGTAACTGTTTCGAAATTCTCTGTAAGGATTACGTCTCTCATCCCGATCTGGAACTGTTCGTCATAAGTACGGAAAGATGTCATCGGAGCAAGGCCGTCACGGGTAAGCTTCGGTGCGGTTGGATTGCTGTTCAAAGCAACCTGAGCCACTAAACTCGAAGCAAACATTAAGGAAATAGCAAATAAGTAGATTTTTTTCATTTGATTGATGATTTTTAAAAAGGTCAAAAAATTGGATGCGAATATAGAAATTATATTTTCAGCAAGCCATTAAAAGTAGTTTTTAGCGCTACCTGAATTCTAGCTGTTACTCGCTATTACTTAGTAATTTGAATCTACCCTACTGCTGTTTCAAGGTTTTTTAGATGGCTACATTCTTTTCTACTCTCGCCGCTATGAAGATGCTCAACTCATAAAGCAGGAGCAATGGTAGAGCAACCAACATCTGGCTCGAAACATCGGGAGGGGTAATAATAGCTGCCACAACAAGGTTAACCACAAATGCATGCTTTCGGTACTTTCGCAAAAAGCCTGCTGTGACTAATCCAATTTTAGCAAGAAAATATATAAGAATGGGCAACTGAAATATGAGCCCGGTTCCAAATACAAGCGTGGTCGTCAATTTCAAATAGGAAAGAATGGTCGAATTATTCTCTACGTCCGCAAATTGATAGTTCCCCAGGAATTGTATGCTCAATGGTGCGAGTAGGAAGTAACCGAAAACCACGCCACTGAAAAATAACAGAGAAACGAAAAAAACAATTCCATTGACAGCTTTTATCTCCCGTTCCTTCAAGCCGGGTTTTATAAAACCCCAGATCTGCCAGAACACAAATGGAAATGCGAGGATCAGACCTCCTATCAAACACACCATGATGTCAGCATTCATATTGCCACTCATGGTAGTGCTCTGCAATTTGAAATTGGGTGGTGTGAGACAAAGTTCTTCTCCCATTCCTATCTTATGCGACCAATCGCAAAATGCTCGATAGGTGATGAAGTCGGATCTGCGAGGACCCATGATTACATCATCCACAACGAACTGGTGGAAATAAACGATAACAATCACTCCCACGAGAACACCCAATACAGCCCGAAACAGCCGTTTGCGAAGTTCTTCCAGATGATCGAGAAATGACATGTCCTTCTTTTCTTCAGCCATGTCTTTATAGTTGATTCAAATGAAAAATGAAAACACCTGGTGCATGGAGTCGATTTTCCATATCAGAAAATTCCCTCCTTTAATATGTCGTGAAGATGCACGATACCGCAGTACTTCTTTTTCTCCACAACAATCAACGTGGTGATGTTGTGGCTTTCCATTTTCTGAAATGCTTCCACCGCTAATGCATCCACCTCGATGGTCTTCGGTGATCGCGACATGATATCTTTTGCCGTCACTTTCTTAATGTCGGTGCTTTTCTGCAACATCCGTCGCAAGTCACCATCGGTGACAACCCCTACCAATTTGTTTTTATCTATGACTGCCGTTGCACCTAAACGCTTGGTCGATATTTCAATTATCACATCTTTGATGACTGCATCGGGTGAAACTGCCGGAGCATTATACGCAGAAAGCAGATCTCCAACTTTTACATATAGCTTTTTTCCAAGCGCTCCACCGGGATGATATTTTGCAAAATCTTTTGATGAAAATCCACGCGACTCCATCAAGGCCACTGCCACGGCATCACCCATAGCAAGCTGCGCAGTTGTGCTTGTGGTCGGTGCAAGATTATTCGGACATGCTTCACGTACTATTGGAATGTGTAATATGTGATCACAGTTTTTTGCGAGAAAACTTTTGTGGTTACTCACCATTCCAATAAGCGTATTTCCCATACTCTTGAGCAGTGGCACCAACACCTTTATCTCAGGAGAATCTCCACTCTTTGAAATACACAGTACGATATCTTCTTTCTGCACAGTTCCTAGGTCGCCATGAATTGCATCTGCAGCATGCATGAAAACGGCAGGCTGTCCTGTGCTGATAAAAGTTGCGACTAACTTCTGGGCGATGTTGCCGCTTTTGCCGATTCCTGTCACAACCAGTCTTCCTTTAGAATTTAATATATGCTGCACGGCAACTTCGAATCGATCGTCAATCAATTTGACCAAACTGCTTATCGCTTGAGCCTCGAGCTTCAAGGTGCGTTTTGCTGATTCCTTTATTAGATTCTTTTTTACCAAACGTATTTTGCTGATGCGTGCAAAGATGCATCTCAACAAGGTTCATCCGTGAAACACACGCGCAAATCATTGATGCATAGTCACGGAAATTTTATTCTTTTTATTCGTGGTTAACGGTTGAATGTGGCGTAGCACAAGCCTTTCGTGATGTTTGTCACATAAGCGAAAAAAGATTTTTTTATAGGCGATTCCGTCGTTACATTCGCGTTCCGTTTTTTGAAATGGCAATGGCCGCAAAAAACTTTGATTTCAGTTAACACTTAAAACGTTTTGGTATAAGGATAGATTTTTACCTAATTTTAGGAACGTTACCAAATAATATTCAAATGCAAACTATTGTAGAGCTTCAACCAAAAGAGGCATTGAAGCATTTTTTCGGCTTTGGCAAATTCAAAGGTCTTCAGGAAGGTGTGATTAATTCAGTGCTCGAGGGTAATGATACCTTCGTGATCATGCCTACCGGTGGCGGTAAATCACTTTGCTATCAGCTTCCTGCTCTCATGCTCGAGGGAACAGCTATCGTTGTTTCTCCGCTTATCGCTCTGATGAAGAATCAGGTGGACGCTATGCGTGGATTCAGTGAGGTGGATGGCATTGCTCACTTCATCAACTCTTCTCTTAATAAGACGGAGATCACTCAGGTGAAATTGGATATCACTGAGGGTCGTTGCAAGATTCTTTATGTTGCTCCCGAATCCTTGAACAAGGATGAGAACGTAGAGTTTTTCCGCGGTGTGAAAATTTCTTTTGTTGCTATCGATGAAGCACATTGTATCTCTGAATGGGGTCATGACTTCCGTCCTGAGTATCGCCGTCTTCGACCTATCATCGAGCAAATCGCTGATTGTCCTATTATGGCATTGACTGCGACGGCAACGCCGAAAGTTCAACAAGACATTCAAAAGAATTTGGGTATGCTCGATGCGAAGCTCTTCAAAGCTTCATTCAATCGTGGCAATCTATATTATGAGATCAGACCGAAAGTCAATATCGGAAAACAGATCATTCAATACATCAAAGCAAATAGCGGTAAGAGTGGAATTATCTATTGTCTCAGTAGAAGAAAGACGGAAGAGATGGCTGAGCTGCTGCAAGTGAATGGTATCAAGGCATTGCCGTATCACGCAGGTATGGATGGCGGCCATCGCAGTAAAGTGCAAGACAGATTCCTGATGCAAGATGTCGATGTTATTTGTGCGACAATCGCTTTCGGAATGGGGATCGATAAGCCGGATGTTCGCTTTGTCATTCACCATGATATTCCAAAAAGTCTTGAAAGCTATTACCAGGAAACCGGACGCGCGGGTCGCGATGGTGGAGAAGGTGTTTGTATTGCTTTCTATTCTCCAAAGGATATAGAGAAACTTGAGAAGTTCCTGCAGGGAAAACCTGTTGCTGAACAAGAAATAGGAATGCTGCTTTTGCAGGAGGTAATTGCTTACGCTGAAACTTCCATGAGTCGCCGTCAGTATCTTCTTCACTATTTTGGTGAAGAGTGGGATCCGGTGAATGGCGAAGGTGCCGGCATGGATGACAACTCACGTAATCCGAAAGAGAAATTCGACGGTAGCGGAATGGTGTCTATGATTCTTGATTGTATAGATGAGTTTAACCAACTGCACAAGGCAGGATTTATTTGTAAAGTGATTGCCGGTGTCAAGACATCTGAGGTCACTACATACAAAGGAAATCTGAGCAAGCATTTCGCGGATGGAAAGGATCACGATGAGAAATTCTGGAATGCGATTGTGCGTCAGATGTATGTGCGTGGGTTGGTTTCGAAAGAAATTGAGACTTACGGCACACTGAAGATTACTGAAGCTGGTCGTGCATTCATGAAAAAGCCGCAGGCGTTTGAAGTGGTGAAAGAAATCGAAATCGGTGAAACAGACGATATGGATCTCATCATTCCGAAACAGGGTGGTGGTGCCGTGGACGAGAATCTTTTCACTTTGCTGAAGGATTTGCGCGCACGAATTGCGAGAGAGAAGAAGATTCCACCGTACGTTGTTGTGCAAGATCCGGCAATGGAAGAAATGTGCACGCAGTATCCAATCACGTTAGATGAGATTGCTCAGATCGGCGGTGTTGGAAAGGGCAAAGCACAAAAATTCGGTCAGCCTTTCATTGATCTCATTGCACAATACGTCGAAGAAAATGAGATAGAACGCCCGATAGATTTCGTTGTGAAATCAGCCGCAAATAAGAGCGTTCAGAAAGTTCAAATCATTCAGAATATTGATAAGCGCATTGCGCTACCTGAAATTGCAAAAGGTCTTGGAAGAAGTTTGACAGAGCTTCTCAATGATCTTGAAACAATTGTTGCTTCCGGAACGAAGTTGAATATTCAATACTTCATTAGTGAAGAATTGGACGACGATCAACAAGAGGAGATCATGGAGTATTTCATGCAATCAGAAACGGATGACATTCGCACTGCTGAAGCATACTTTGACGGCGACTACGAGGAAGAACCGCTGCGATTGATGCGATTGAAGTTTATCAGTGAAGTAGGAAACTAAATTACTTCGTGTAATATTTTTTAAGGACCATCGATGCAAGTCGGTGGTTTTTTTGTGGGTTCTTTCACGCAGATTTGCGCAGATGACGTAGCAGATTATCGCATATTAAATACACTACATGGTAATTCTATACATCCAAAATCTCCGTAAATCCGCAACCTTATCGCTGCTTTCGGCGAGAAAGCATTTCATATAAACCAAGATTTTATGCCGCGAATATTCTCAATAGGCTTATTCTACAATTTGAAATCTATTTTCATTCGCGAGTTTTGTCGAATGAATCTCAATGATATTTCATATTCCATTCGAGGTTGTGCTTTTAAAGTTCACAGCAATCTCGGTCCGGGAATGTTTGAAGCAGCCTATGAATCCGCGCTTGCGCATGAACTAAAAAAGTCCAGACATGGTGTACAAACACAGTTAGCGTTGCCTTTCGAGTATGATGATAAAATCATGAAAGTTGGTTATCGAATCGATATGCTTGTCGACAATCAGATAATTCTGGAAATTAAGTCGGTAGAATGCCTGGCTGATATTCACTTCAAGCAGCTTACCACTTATTTAAAACTATCGGATAAAAGACTCGGTTTTCTGATGAATTTCAATTCTATTTCTCTTTTAGATGGGGTATCGATGTTTCGAATCGTGAACAAATTCTGAAGATTATTTCTCGGGGGTTTCTTTCACGCAGATTTACGCAAATTACTTCGCAGATTGTCGCGGATTAAATACATTGCATGGTAATTCTTTGCATTTGAAAATCTCCGTAAATCTGCAACCACATCTGCGCAAATCAGCGAGAGCGTATTTTAGAAATTCCGAGAATTTTATGGTTTCACGCAGAATTGTTTCACGCGGATTTACGCAAATTACTTCGCAGATTAAATACACTGCATGGCAGTTCTCTCGATCTAAAAATCTCCGCAAATCCGCTAAGTCATCTGCTTAATCCGCGTGAAAGTATTTTATAATTCAGCGTGAATTGTATCACACCAACTTCTCCAGCAACCTATTCATACTCACATTTTCCAATACAATATCACGAACCTTGTCAATAGCAACTCTTTCTTGCTTCATCGAATCACGCTCGCGGATCGTTACGCAATTGTCGTTCAGTGTATCGTGATCTATCGTGATGCAATAAGGTGTGCCAATGGCGTCTTGTCTTCTGTAACGTCTTCCTATCGCGTCTTTCGCGTCATACTGTAAATTGAAATCGAGCTTGAGTTTGTCCACGATCTCTCGCGCTTTCTCCGGCAATCCATCTTTGTTGAGCAATGGAAGTACCGCCACTTTTACTGGAGCAAGCGCCGGAGGAATGCGCATTACAATACGTTCAGAACCATCCTCCAGCATTTCTTCATAGTAAGAATACGTGAGTGTTGCAAGGAACATTCTATCCAGGCCTATCGAAGTCTCAATTACATACGGCACATAACTTTCGTTGCTCTCTGTATCGAAATAACGTAGTTTTTTTCCTGAAAATTTCTCGTGATTGGCAAGGTCGAAATCTGTGCGCGAGTGAACGCCTTCGAGTTCTTTGAAACCCATCGGAAAATTGAATTCTATATCGCACGCAGCATTTGCATAATGAGCAAGCTTGAGGTGATCATGGAATTTGTAATTCTGCGCACCCATACCCAAAGCGTTGTGCCACTTGATGCGCGCGTTTTTCCAGTACTCGTACCACTCACCATCTGTGCCCGGCTTGATGAAGAATTGCATCTCCATTTGTTCAAACTCTCTCATGCGGAAAATGAATTGACGCGCGATGATTTCATTGCGAAATGCTTTTCCGATTTGCGCAATACCAAATGGGATTTTCATCCTTCCACTTTTCTGCACGTTGAGAAAATTCACGAAGATTCCTTGCGCTGTTTCCGGCCGTAAATAAATGGTTGCAGCATCACCGGCAACGCTTCCGATTTCTGTCGAGAACATCAGATTGAACTGACGTACTTCTGTCCAGTTGCGAGAACCTGTTTCAGGATCGGCTATCTCAAGATCTTCAATGATCTGTTTTAACTCAACAAGATCCGATGATTCGAGCGCGGCTTTGATACGCGACTCTACAGCATTTATTTTTTCAGTGTTGCGAATGACGTTCGGATTCGTTGCGCGAAACTGTTCTTCGTTGAATGCCTCACCGAATTTGTTCTTCGCTTTTTCCACTTCTTTGTCTGTCTTCGCTTCGATCTTTTTGATATAATCTTCAAGCAAAACATCTGCACGATATCGCTTCTTCGAATCTTTGTTGTCGATCAATGGATCGTTGAATGCATCCACGTGACCACTCGCTTTCCACGTCGTGGGATGCATGAAGATGGCAGCGTCTATTCCCACGATGTTTTCATGCAAGCGTGTCATCGCTTTCCACCAGTATTCTTTGATATTGTTTTTCAGTTCTGAGCCATACTGACCATAGTCGTACGTGGCGCTCAGTCCATCATAAATTTCACTGGATGGAAATACATAACCATACTCCTTACAATGGGAGATGATCTTTTTGAGTTTGTCGTCTGTGTTTTGCATTGCGGGCGCGAATGTACGAGGTGGTTTTTGGACTTTCTACATTGAATTTCATCAGGATATCGTCATGAATCCAATATGTATACAAATGCTCGAATTTTATGCATGTTTTTGCAACGTGTATAGAAATATGCTGTTTTCTATACCGTTATGAATTTGCGACAGCAAATTCTCACAATTCACCCCCGAATTCTCAATAAAGAGCAACACCGACGAATGCGATCGTCGTAATTTGTCTGAATTCGAAATTTGTTTTGTTTCACGAACATGGTTCAATGTCTGATCATAGACGATGAGAAAAATGCACGCGAGAATCTTGTGAATCTCGTGGAGAAATTTTGCCCTGAGCTTTCGGTGATTGGAACGGCAGTTTCGGGAATGGATGGTATTCAAAAAATCAAAACACATTTGCCCGATGCCATTTTTCTTGACGTCCACATGGGAGATATCGATGGCTTCACTTTGTTGAGTCGACTTGAAGAACCAAAGCCAATGGTGGTGTTTATTACAGCTTATGAGAAGTATGCTTTGAAGGCCATCAAGGCAAGCGCGATTGATTACATTTTGAAGCCGGTCAGCATCAAGGAACTTCAAAGTGCCGCTCAGAAATTGTTGCAGCTATTTAAACTGAAGGCCGACAACCCAAATTTCGAACGCGGTTACAACGATGCTTTGAAATTGATGATTCAAACTTCACACGAGGATGCACCGCAGCGAATCGCCATACCATATCACTCCGGATATCGTTTCGAGAATATGTCTGACATCATTCGATTGGAAAGCGATAGCAATTACACTACGATTTTTCTGAAGCATGGAGACAAAGTCGTTGTGAGTAAACCGATGAAGCATTTTGAAGATTTTCTCGATGAAAAACTTTTTGTGCGCATCCATAATTCACATATCATCAATACACTTTATCTAAAGGGCTATATACGCAATGATGGCGGTATGGCGGAACTTATGGACGGCAAAAAATTACAGATTGCAAAGCGCAGGCTTCCGCTATTTCTGGACGTTATCAAGCAGCGGTTTATCAAACCATAAAGCCTGTATGAAGACTCGAAACCTTGTTTTTATTTTTTTACTGACCGCTCTTTTCACTGATGCGCAAGTTCGACGCACTTGTTCTTTTCGACATTACACTACATCAGATGGATTGCCCAGTACGCAGGTGCAAGGCTTGATGGAGGACAGTCGCGGTTATATCTGGACAATTACAGACCGCGGCGCTGCTGTTTTTAATGGCTATGATTTCAAGATGTATACGATGAAAGACGGCATGCCAACGAATAGCGTTTTACTCATTAATGAAGATCAGAAGGGAAGAATATGGTTTATGTGCAATAATGGAGCATACTGTTTTCTGGATGGCGATAGCATTCGCCCATATGGAGGAAATGAGCGCATCAGTGCTTTGTTAAAGGACAAACTCGCCGGCCCGTTTTTCTTCGACGATGCAGATACCATGTGGGTGACAACATTCACCGGTATTCAACTTTTTAAATGTTACGGCGATTCTGTTAGCGAATTTTTACCTGCTGTGCAAAATGAAAGTATGGCTCCGACTTATTATTTGAGAAGGGTCGGAGAGAAGTTGGTCACTTTGCAAATTGGTGATGTAACAGCAGAAAATAAATTGGTGACAACAGATAAGATTTCGTATCTATTGAGTGTTGCCGGTGATTGCAAACTCGCTTGTTCTGTTCAAGTGGAAGAAAATAAATGGGCTGTTGCCGGTCCGGGTGGTTATGTTGTATTTAATGATGAAGGCGATGTGCAGGCACACTTCAATGCTTCGCCCTATATTTTTAGTTCGCTGGATCATGATCGCTCCGGAAATCTTTGGCTGGCAAATAGTAATGGCGCTTATCGTCTTCATGATTATTCAAAGGATCCAAATGAAGCGGATGTGTTTTTCGAAGGTCATTTTATAACAGCAATCATTCAAGATCGATCTGGAAACTATTGGTTCGGAGATAGAGACAACGGTGTCTATTTTGTTCCTTCTATCGACATGCAACTCTACCGTGCAAGTGATGAAGGCAAACAGAATAAAATTGTTTCTATCAAGAAATGCGGCAACGGAATTTACTACTCGGATGCTGCGGGCGGTGTTTTTAACTTGGGTGAAGATGTTGCGCAAAGCGTGATGCACATATCTGCTCCCGCAGCGGTGTCGCTTGATTTTGTTCAAACGAAATCAGGTGATTTTGTAGTAGGAAGTAATCCGTTTTTATACTCTGTGAAGGACAATGAGGGAAAATTGTTGAATGCAGAATGTGTTGTGAGAAGAAGTCTTTCATTGCGAAATGGAAACTGTGTTTATGCTCTTTCGGATGGCTTGGGATTCAGCAATGAAAAAAATGTATGGAGTAGAATTCCAAAAAGTGTTTTCAAAGAGAGGTGCAATGCATTGGCGGAGGAGGTAAATGGTGTGCTTTGGGTCGGAACGAACAACGGATTATTCCAATTCAAAGACAGTATTTCAACTCCTGTTGATGTAGTGAATTCTTTAAAAGCGCGTGTTGTTGACATTGATTTCTGGAATGGATATATCGTGTTGGCAACAAGAAATGTCGGATTAATTTTTTACAAAGGAGGAAAAATTATTCAGTTCAAGGAAGTGGACGGTTTGCTTTCTGACATAACCGATTGCGTCGTGGTCACAGGTGACAATGAATTGTGGATTGGACAAGCCGGCGGTCTGCAAAGAATCAATATCCTGGATATTGAACAACGCAAAGTTTCTTTTTTTAAGGTGAGTGATGAGAAGGGTTTGCCCTCAAATGAAATCAATGATCTGTTTTTTGATAACGGGAAATTATATGCTGCGACGAACAATGGACTTATCGCCTTTCGACCTGATGCAAAGTCGCTCAACGCTTCTGTTTCCTTGATTTCAATTACCGGATTGCATGCAGGAAATGAACACATTGAAATTTCTGCATCTATTCATCTTCAACACAACCAGAACAACATTCAATTTGAATTTCTTGCATTGAATTTTCGCACCGGTGATAAAACCGTATACCGCTTCCGCTTGCTTGGACTGCATGAAGAATGGCAAACAACAACAAATCCCGGCGTAGACTATTGGTCATTGAAACCAGCGAATTACACCTTCGAGGTGTGTAGTAGAAATGAAGATAGTGAATGGAGCGATCCTGCCTCAGTTTCTTTCACCGTTCATCCACACTTTACTCAGACAATCTGGTTCAAAGTATTGGCAATTGTTTTCACACTGGCAGTCATCGTTTTTTCTTTTGCTATTTTTTACAGAAACAAGAAGCGCAAGTTTGAAAATGAAGCAAAAATGCTGGAGCTACGTCAGCAAGCCTTGAATGCTAATATGAATCCGCATTTCATATTCAACGCGCTTAACTCAATTCAGCATTTTATCAATACCAACAGATCTCTAGAGGCCAACGAGTACCTGGCTGATTTTTCCAAACTGATTCGAATGAATCTAGAAACAAATCGACATAGCATGGTGTCTTTGGAAGATGAACTTGAACGATTGGAGTTGTATCTAAAACTCGAAAAACTGCGCTTCGGAGATCGCATGACCCATCATATCGACATCGGCGAGAACACCAGCATCTTTAATCTTGAAATACCACCAATGCTCATACAGCCGTATGTTGAGAATGCATTGCTACACGGCATTCTTCCTTCCAACGAGAGCGGCGTCATTATAATAAGAGTTCGTAAGAACGTGCATTCATATAATGTCGAAATTGAAGACAACGGCATTGGAATAGACAAAAGTTTAAGTGGAAAAATATCGCGACACGAGTCGCTTGCTCTGCGCATGAATGAGGAACGACTGAAAATTTTGAGACAGCAACATCGCGGAGATTTTTCAGTGAAAATTACCGATCGTTCTAATATGCAGTCCAACCTTCATGGTACATTGGTGTACATCGAGTTGCCGATTGATTAGATTGAATTTTCCCGAATTCTAACTAAATCGCTACGGTTACTCATTCTTTTTGTTTCGATATGTAATTCTGTTGCATTTTTGGTCGTTGTTTAAAATAAATGGTTTTGATAAAAAAATGGTCATGAAAAAAATTTTACAAAGTCTCGGATTTGCGTTTGTCATCTTAATGAGCTCATACCTTTCAGCTCAACCAATTTTGGAGTATGCGCTTACCGACCAATATGTTGGAACTTATTCTCCTTTGGCCAATCCTACTGTTTTGTACTCCGGCACCTTTGACGATATGTTGTCGGCATCAATAGCAATTCCTACATTCACAATTGGAGGTATTCCCTACACCAGTATGATGGTCAACACCAATGGCTACATAGCTTTTGGAACCTACACATCCACAACAGGTTGGTTGCCAATCAGCACATCCACCACAGCATCTATTATTGCTCCAATGGGTGGCGATTTGGCAAGTTTAGCTGGTGCGGACAGTCATGTTGCATATCAAATTGATGGCAACACTGTAACTGTTGAATGGAAAAATGTAAGACGCTTTCCATCTACCCAAGAGTCTTTTTCGTTTCAGGTCGTTTTGGATTCGGATGCGGGCATTGTCAGTTTTAAATATGGCGGCGGAATTGTTACGCCCCAAGCAAATAACATTCAAGTGGGCATGCGTGTGGGTAATGATTTCAATACGCAAATTGCAAATAGAAGTGTTACTACAGACAACAATTGGTTGACATCTGTTGCCGGTACCACAAGCACGAGCAATTGCAGATTGAGCACGACACCTCCGGCTACATTTCCTGAAGAAGGCCTTATATATGTTTGGAATGGCGGAGTAGCTGGATGCATGGATATTTCTGCCTGTAACTATGACGCGAATGCAGAATTCGATAATGGAACCTGTGAATACTGCTCATGCAATACCGCTTGTGGTTGTACGGATCCAAATGCGTGCAATTATGATGAGTTGGCAACGGTAGATGATGGCAGTTGTTATTCAGCAATTACGATTAGTGTCGGTCCTGATTTGACAATTTGCTTAGGACAGACAACGTTGATTTCAGGTACATCAAGTGCTACCGGACTTAGTTTTTCATGGAATCCTACGGTAGGTCTTTCGAATCCTAATATTTTGAACCCTATAGTTTCTCCTAATGCTACAACAGTTTATACGCTTACAGCAACTGGTGGAAATGGATGTACTGCATCAGATGTCGTAATGGTATATGTGACCAATTGTGTTTTTGGTTGTATGCTGCCTGACGCTTGTAACTACAATCCTGACGCTACTAACGATGATAACTCATGTGATTTTTCTTGTGTAGGATGCACAGATAGTGAAGCACTCAATTACAATGAGTCTGCAACAATTGACAATGGCTCATGCTACTTTGCCGGTGATGGAAACACTTGTAACAATCCTATTCCATTGTCTTGTTCTGATGGTTCAACCTCAGGTATGACAGTAGGAGTTGCTAACGACAATGCCGCTTCGGGTGCTACAGCTTGTGGCGGACCTTCAACCGGTGGTCAGAGATGGTTTGTTTATCAGGCGGGATTCAATAGTCAAGTTACAGTTAGTACTGTCGGTGCCTTAACCAATTTCGATACGTATCTGAAAGTCTTTACCGGATCATGCGGCAATCTTACTTGTGTTGTGCAAAACGATGATATTCCGGGAACTAATTTTCAGTCGCAATGTATTTTCAATGCAGTTGCAGGAACAGCATACCTCATTCGCGTGGGTGGATTCGTATCCATGCAAGGCACTTTTGGATTGACTATCGATTGTGGCGGCGGATGTTTGGATGAAGCTGCTTGCAACTATAATCCCGGTGCTCCATTCGACGATGGTTCTTGCACATATGGCGCTGCTTGTTATGGTTGCACCAACCCGATTGCCAATAACTATTCGCCAACAGCAGTTTACAATCAGGGATGTTTGTTCACGCCAACTATTCGCGTATTTCATGACCTCAATGGAGATGGCATCAGTCAAAGCAATGAGCCTGGTCTTGCGAACTGGCCTGTTGAAGTTCCATCTCTTGGTGTAACTGTTTTCACTAATGCCGCGGGCCTCGTGGGAATGTCGCTTCCGGCGGGTTCATTCGATCTTCTTCTTGTCAATACCAATGAAAACTGGACGAGTACAAATAGCTCCACACAGTCCGTTACGGTTCCGGGAAGCATGGCTGCTTCTTTCGGTTTGATACCCTCTTCCGGCGAAACGTTTTATGTGGCCGGGCCTTACGATGGATTCTGGGATATCATCCATTGCTCCAATGGTTATGAGGCAGGAGTATTTCTCAATAATACAGGCGCGGTTGCTTTGAATGGCTCTCTCACCATGACGTGCAGCACGCTCTATACTCCAGAGGCGGATTCTTATTTAACGATTGCACCCGATCAAGTGGCTCCCGGATTTGCACAATGGAATATCAATTCATTCGAAGCAGGCAGCAATGGTTTGTTCTCATTTCACATTGATGGTCCTGGTCCAGTGAATATCGGCACAACATATAATTTTGTATTCAACCTTGTATTGCTTGATGACAATGGTGACGAGATTTACAACGTTTCCTGGACTACAACCCCTCACGTTGCGTGTTCTTATGATCCAAACGATCTTACTGCTTCACCCGTTGGTTATGAGGCACCACATTTTATTCTTCCGGGAGAACGTCTGCAATACAGAGTGCGTTTTCAAAACACCGGAAATCTACCCGCTGAGGATGTTTTGATCGTTGATCAAATTGATCCTACAGTTTTTGATGTGAACTCCTTTGCTCCAATGTATGGCTCAGACAGCTTTACAGCTTGTCTCCACGACGATGGAACAATCGACTTTATCTTCAACGATATTTATCTTGCGGATAGCATAAGCGACGAAGAAGCGTCACATGGTTTTGTTGTTTATCAAGTGGACGCACGAGAGGACCTCATCCCGGGCACTGTGCTCCATAACCAAGCGGATATTTTCTTCGATGCAAACCCCGCTATCGTTACTAACGAAACTTACCACACCATCTTCGATTGTTCTTCTTTTACTCCAATGACGGGCGAGACAGAAGTATGCGAAGGCGCACAAATTTCACTTGAAGCATCTCAAAATTATGTGGAGAACTATGCATGGATGCTGAATGATGAATCAGTCGAAGGCACAGAAACCATTTCTTTCAATGACTTGAATGCCGGCGAATATGCTTTGACATTGATCACTTCAAATCCACTTTGTGAAGAAGCGCACAATGCTACTTTGATCGTTCGTGCTAATCCAACTGTTGATGCCGGAATGGATGTTTCTGTTTGCGATGGTGATGCTGTAACGTTGAATGCAACTAGTGAGAATGTTGTCACCTGGTCTAACGGATCTGTGAACGGAGATTCTTTTGTTCCAACAATGGATATGATTCTGACGGCAAGCACTACAAATGAATTTGATTGCTCTTCAAGTGATATGATGAGTATTGTCGTGAACGAATTACCGTCAACAATGATCTCTGAAAATGGAAGCGTTCTCACCGCGTCTGCCAGCGGTAGTTACCAATGGTATCACAACGGTGTTGCCATCGATGGCGCGACAAGTCAATCGCTGACAACCATCGGTGGTGGCGTCTACTATGTGATGATTACCAGTAATGCGAATTGTGAAGTGACGAGTGAGTCAATCACAATTGTGAGTGTAAATGACATCGCAAAAACCAATGTTGTCATTTTCCCGAATCCAATGTCGAGCCAAACGACAATTCAATTGCCGGATGGTTTACATCAAATCACGATGTATGACATTACAGGAAGAGTTGTTAGGGCATTCAATAATTGCATGGGAAGATTGATCATCGAAAGAAACGGACTGGCATCAGGAAGATATCAGTTGATCATTCAATCAAAAGATGGACTAGCGAAAACGGATTTGATAGTAGAATAAGCAATCTGTATTTGATGTTTGAATAGCGAAAGGAAAATCAAGAACGCCTCAGTGATGGGGCGTTTTTGTTTGTTGGAATTGACCCAAATTGGATTTACTCTTCGCTTCTTTATCGCTTTGTACATTTGCTCATCTCATTAATTTTTATGGATAAACCAAGAGTAGGTGTTTTAGGTGGTGGTTCGTGGGCTACAGCTCAAGTGAAATTGTTGTGTAACAACACCGATAAAGTACAGTGGTGGATGCGCAGCAAAGAAGCCATCGATCACATTAAGAACTATGGTCACAATCCACATTACATACAGAGCATTGAGTTTGATAAAAGTAAACTGAATGTAACAGACAATCTTCAGGAAGTGATTGACAACAGTGACTATCTCGTCATCGCAATTCCATCTGCGTTTCTGCATCCTACGTTTGAACAATACAAACCGAAAGGTTTGGAAAACAAAGTGCTGTTCTCGGCTATCAAGGGTATCATTAATGAATTTGATTCTATTCCTGCACGTTATTTTCACAAGCAATGGGGCGTGCCGGATGATCAGATTGGAATCGTTTGCGGCCCGTGTCATGCTGAGGAAGTTGCTCTCGAGAAATTGTCATACCTCACTATCGGTTGTCATGATTTATCGAAGGCTGAAGTAATGGCAAACATGCTTGCATGTCGTTACATCAGAACAACAACCACTGAAGATGTTTATGGCGCTGAACTCGCTGCTATTCTCAAAAATGTTTACGCCGTCGCTTCGGGTATTTGTCACGGACTTGGATATGGTGATAATTTTCAAGCCGTGCTCATCAGCTGCGCAATTCGGGAGATTGAAAGATTTCTCGATTGTGTAAACGAAGTGCATCGCGATGTAAAAAGCAGCGCTTACCTCGGCGATCTTTTGGTGACAGCTTACTCGCCATACTCTCGCAATAGAACTTTCGGTACAATGGTCGGAAAAGGTTATAGCGTGAAATGGGCAACAATAGAAATGAATATGGTGGCGGAAGGTTATTATGCCACAAGAGGAATTCACGAGATCAATAAACAGTTCAAAGCTGACATCCCCATTGCCGACGCTGTCTACAGAATTCTATATGAGAAAATTTCGCCCATGATGGAAATGCGAATTCTTACAGACAAACTTTCATAAGCCCGAATGGAAGGATCGTTCTTTTGAGAATCGGCACAAGTCTTTTTCATCTTCATCGCAACACAATGATTCTATCTTCGCAAGTGTGAATCACTGATTGTGTATATCCAAACTTTTATATACGGCAAAGTTCCCATAGAAATTTGGGAGTATCCCACCATGGTGCTTTTACTGATTCTTGCCTTCGTTTTGGGCTCAGTGATTAAGCGCCGAATGATCCTCAATAATCCTGAGTACAGATATTTCGTGTGGGGTTTAATGACAAAGATTTTTGGCGGAATTTTTTTCGCGTGTATTTATATCTTTTATTATGGCCAAGGCGATACAACAGGATATTACGAATGTGCCATGGCTTTCAGCCGGCTACTTGTACACGATTTCGGCGATTTTCTTACCGTGTTTTTCGGCGACGGAACACAAGAGATGAAAAGCTATTTCACTTCGGAAACCGGCGAGCCACTCATGTACATGTTCGCCGAAGGATCCACTAGGTTCACAATGAAGTTGCTCATTCCATTCATGCTTGTTACGGGTAATAGCTATTTTCTTACAACAGTTTTAGTGGCGGTTTTTACGTATGGCGGATTGTGGCAACTTTTCAGAATGTTCGTTAGACATTTTCCGCAACACACAAGAGTTTTGGCTATTGCTGTTTTGTTTATGCCGTCAGTTTTGTTTTGGGGCTCAGGCATTCTCAAGGATTCTTTCACGCTCGCAGCAACGTGTTATCTGATTGTCATTATCAATAATCTTATTGAGCGCAGAGGGGTTTTAATGCTGAATGTTTTGAAAGTGATTCTTTTTGGCATTGTTGTGATTTCAATCAAAGCGTACGTCATTGTCATTCTTTTGCCTAGCACGTTGGTGTGGATGATGTACAATAGAATCAGTAAAATCAGGAATGCTCTCATAAGGAAATTAATTGTTCCCATAGTGTATGTAGCTATCCTGGCGGGAAGCTATTTCGGTCTTACTGCGATGGGTGAAAGTCTTGGAAAATTCAGTGTTGACAGAGCACTTAAAACGGCGGCTATTAATCAAAGCGATTTGAAACAAGAATATTATGAAGGAAACTCTTTCGACATCGGCGACTTTGAACCAACTGTTCCCGGCGCTCTTTCCAAATTTGTTCCGGCAACATTGGCCGGCCTTTTTCGACCTTATATATGGGACAGTAAAAATGTGGTAATGCTTTTGAGCGGACTCGAGAATCTCTTCGTTCTAATCTTTACAGTGATTGTGCTGTTCAAAATGAGATGGAAGGCCATGACTAGATTTGTGATGAGTCACCCACTTCTCTTATACTGTCTCGTTTTTTCAATTCTCTTCTCGTTTATGATAGGACTTACGTCGCCAAATTTCGGGGCGCTGGTGAGATTTAGATTGCCGATGATCCCGCTTTACATGGCTTGTCTGATGATTATTTACGGCGAATTGAATACTATCAATTACAAAAAAAGATTGAGTTTAAGTAAAAAGAAAGTCTGATTGGTAAGGTGAAATCAAATCAATTTCATTCCGAAAACATCACTGAGCTTTTCTTTGAGAACAGATTTTACTTCTTCCATATTTAAAGCATATCCAAGCTCGAGATGCATGGATGTTACAGCCTTATCTGCGATTCCACAAGGAATAATATTGTTGAAGTAATTGATGTCAGCGTTTACATTGAATGCAAAACCATGCATCGTTATCCATCTGCTACACTTTACGCCTAATGCCGCAATCTTTCGCGCTTTTTTTTCGTCATCTACATCAAGCCATACCCCTGTGAGCCCTTCTATTCTTCCGGCAGAAATGCCGAATTCTTCCAATGTCAAAATGATTCCCTCCTCGAGATAACGCAAATACTTGTGTATGTCGGTGAAGAAATGTTCGAGATCGAAAATAGGATAGCCAACAATTTGCCCGGGACCGTGATAAGTGATATCTCCACCTCTGTTGATGGCGTAAAATGTAGCTTCAACATTTTTCAATGCTTCTTCATCCAATAGCAAATTGGCTATGTCACCACTTTTACCTAACGTGTAAACATGAGGATGCTCAACGAAAAAAAGATAGTCATCAGTCGATTGTGGCGCCTCGGGATGTTGTCTGTTGTG
>JAYTOA010000155.1:0-14093 GCA_043748015.1 Flavobacteriales bacterium | reverse complement strand
CCAACAGAATTCAGCAGATTTAACCCTGCCGATTATCTCAATATGCGTTTCCAAAGTGATCCATTGATTACCAATCCTGCATTGAAACCCGAGCGTACAGTTGACTATGCTCTCGGATTCCAGCAAGTTCTTTCAAAGACTTCTTCATTGAAAGTGGAAGCTTTCTATCGTGAGCTTCGCAACATGATTCAAATCAGGAAGTATGTCGGAGCATATCCAACTGCCTACCGCGCATTCGATAATATTGACTTTGGTACTGTAAAGGGTTTGACATTGACTTATGACCTTCGTCGCACAGGCAATGTGAGATTGAATGCTTCATACACACTTCAGTTTGCAGATGGAACGGGTTCAACGTCACAATCGCAGACAGCTCTTATCAATGCTGGTATTCCTAACCTTAGAAGTATTAACCCATTCAACTATGACCAACGTCACCGCATCATCGTTACTACCGATTATCGTTTTGGCGGCGGAACGGATTACAACGGTCCTATGATCGGAGATTTCCAGGTGCTGGGTAATACAGGTTTCAACTTCATTACAAACCTTGGTTCCGGAACACCATATACACCACAGCAATTTGCAACGCCTATTACAGGTGAATTGTCACCAAGTACGGAGGGTTCAATCAACGGTGCCAGACTACCATGGCAGTTCACTGTTGACTTCAACGCTGATAGAAACTTTGCACTGAAATTTGGTGGTGAAGGCGACAAGAAGAAGTCAGCCAACCTGAACGTGTACATATGGATTACGAATCTTTTGAATACAAAGAATATCAGAGGTGTTCACCGCTTTACCGGAACTCCTGATGATGACGGATACCTGGCTTCAGCTATTGCTCAGCAGAATATCGCTCAGCAGAACAGTCCTTCCAGCTTTGTAAATTATTATGGGATGTATGTAAATGATCCAAACAGACTGGGTCAGCCAAGACAGATAAGACTTGGTGTTCGTTTCGATTTTTAACAGGTGATTTTTGAATTTTAGAAAAGCATAACAATGAGAATATATAAGCAGCTATTCACACTCGCACTCTTCATTAGTATTTCCGCGCCATTGTTTGCCTACAAGTATGTGGGAAATGGTTCGGGAATGACAACCAATAACACTGAGGGCAACAATGCTGGTGAGCCACGCGCCGCTGCATGTGCTCCTGCTACCGGTCTTGTCGATCAGCAATGGAACAACGTAAAAGCGCGTATTGAAACAGGTGGAAATATGTGGCAGGATCGTCAAAACAGTCGCGCCGCATACGAAGTACCTAAAGGAGGAAACGTTTCCGCCATCTACGCCGGTGGTCTTTGGATGGGCGGTAAGTCTCAAGACCAAACATTGAAATTGGCTGCCGTGAAATTCCGTGGTGAAGGAAATGACTACTGGCCTGGCCCACTCAGCAATGACGGAACAGCTGAAGTAACTGCCGCCACTTGTATTCAGTGGGACAAATTCATGGTGACCTACCGTTTGGATGCGCAGAAGCACAAGACGTACTGGGATTTAGTCAATTCTGGTGCTTCGGCTGAACAGATTGAAGCGGCATTTCCTGATGGTTATGTAATGCCAAGCTATTTCAATAGCTATGGTGCACATGGTAATACTGCTGCTGGTCAGGATTATTACCTGGCTCCATTCAAAGACGAGAATTCAAACGGAGTATATGATCCGGAAAATGGTGACTATCCGTGGTACGATTTTCTCCGCGAAATTGATTGCGCACACAGAAGAAGAGAAGATCAGGTGCCTTTGTTTGGTGATGAAAATTATTTCTGGATTTTCAATGACAAAGGAAATATTCACACAGAGTCAGGTGGTCAGGCCATTGGTATTGAAGTACGTGCGCAAGCATTCTCATTCACTACCAATGATGAGGTGAACAATATGACTTTCCTTAATTACGTACTTATCAATCAGGGTTCTCAGACATTGACAGAAACTTATTTCGGATCATGGGTTGACCCTGACTTAGGAACCTCTGTAGATGACTATGTTGGATGTGATGTTCAACGTGGTCTTGGCTATTGCTACAATGGAGATTCTTTTGACGAAGCAACTGCTTCATCATTGGGATATGGTCAGAATCCTCCTGCAGTTGGTGTAGACTTTTTCGAAGGTCCTTATCAAGATGCTGAGGGATGGGCAAATCCTCTTACGCAGGATATAATTCTCGCTGAGGATTCACTTGGAATTCCTTACAAAGGTTTAGGTATCGGATATGGTGATTCAATCGTCGATAATGAGCGATTCGGTATGCGTCGATTTGTTTATTATAACAATTCGAACAACGCCATCAATGGTGAGCCGGCTGCTCCTCAACACTATTACAATTATCTGCGCGGTATCTGGAAAAATGGCCAGGATATGCTTTTTGGTGGAAACGGAGTAAGTGGAAATGGAGTTGTTGCGGGAATGAACGCACAATACATGTTTCCGGGCGATACAGATCCCTACAACTGGAATACTTTTGGTTTGGTTCCGCCTGCGGCTTCAGTTCCTTGGACAGAAGTGTCAGCCGGAAATTCACCCAATGACCGTCGCTTTATCCAATCTGCAGGGCCATTTACATTGGCTCCCGGAGATTACAACAATATCACACTTGGTGTAGTTTGGGCTCGTGCTGTTGGCGGTAATCCATTCGAGAGCGTTCAGCTTTTGAGACTTGCAGATGATAAGGCGCAGTCGCTTTTCGACAACTGTTTCGAATTGGTAAATGGTCCGGATGCACCGGATGTTACAGTTCAAGAACTCGATCGTGAAATCATCCTGATGTTGACCAATGAGAATCCATTGTCAAATAACTACCGCGAGAATTACCTGGAATTTGACCCGTCTATACCTGACAGTTTGCAGGATGGAACTCAATTCAATCAAAGACAAAGAAGTTATGTTTTTGAAGGTTATCTCGTTTATCAATTGAAAGATGCAGAAGTGAGTAACGCAGACCTTGCTGACATCGACAAGGCAAGATTGATTGCACAGTGCGACGTGCAAAATGATATACTTGAGATCATCAATTACAATAGAGATCAGACCACAGGTTTGATAACACCAAGTCTCATGGTTCAAGGAATCAATACAGGTGTTCGCCACTCTTTCAGAATCGTTGAAGATGCATTTGCACTAGGCAATAAAAACCTAATCAACCACAGAACTTATTACTTCATGGTAGTTGCATACGGATACAACAACTATATTCCATACGACTTGACCACTAGCACCGGACAGGATGATGTTTTCAAAGCCTCTCGTAAATCTGCTATTGGAGAAGTTCCACGTATTGCAGCTATTCCTCATAATGTGCGTCCCGAGTCTGGAGGAACGGTTCTTAACTCTTCGTATGGTGATGGCGTATTTATGACAAGATTGGAAGGTAAAGGAAATGGTTCGAATGATTTGCTCATTTCCGGTACTAGTGAAAATGCAATCATGTCGTCCCCTTATTCGGTTTCTCAGCTCGAGTACATGCCGGGTAAAGGACCCGTTCAAATTAAAGTGGTAGATCCATTGAGAATTCCTGCTGCTGATTTCGAGCTTTCGATAATCGACACGCTTGGAGTATTCAATGCTGATTCTATGTATTGGAAGTTGAAAAATCTTACTTCTAACGAAGAGCAATTTGCTCTTACCTCGTTCTCTACCTTGAGTGAAGACCTCGTGTTGGAATATGGTATCAGTATCACCTGGGGACAGTATCAATACTTCGATGAGGAGGGCGCAAACGTTCAACACTTCACGGACTTGATCAGTGGAAGTATGGAATATGCGAATCCTGCCAATCCTTGGTTATTTGGAATTCCTGATTCGGATGGTTTCACAGAATTGAATTGGATACGCTCCGGAACAGTGGAGTCCGAGGCAAACGTGGATCCTGAAGAAGTTATTTATGACGACTACAAACAAGGCTCGGGTGATTCACCATTCACTGATTCAAAGGAAGTTTATGAAAAGGTATTGAATGGAACGTGGTCACCATATTGTCTTGTGAGCTCTTCAACCCAATTGACTGCTACCGACATCAGTACATGGAGAAATAATTCAGCTCCTACTATCGATGAATTAAAGGGTGATTTGTCACCATTTATTGGAACGCCATACATTTCGAATATCGTTGGACTAAATAACGTAGACATTGTTTTCACATCTGATAAAACCAAATGGACACGCAGCGCTGTTCTCGAAATGCAGGCAATAACTGATATAGCCAATGTGCAACCTGGAATTTCCGGGGCGCCAACAACGGCTAAGAAAATGAGATTGCGTGTTCACCGCTCAGTTGACAAGAACGGAAGAACCAGTGCGGACAATGGTTACAATGCTGCAGAAGGTGATCTAACATCTCCTTGGGGCTTGGGATGGTTCCCCGGGTATGCAATCGACACGGGTACCGGTGAACGACTCAATATCGCATTCGGTGAAGATTCATGGCTCAATGGAGAAAATGGAAACGACATGTTATGGAATCCAACCGGAAGAATGTTCGGTGGAGCCGATCAGCCATTATTCGGCGGACAGCACTGGATTTATGTATTCAAAAATCTTAGAAATGAAGCGGCAACCATTGCCACAACTGTGGATCAATTCTACTCTCCACGGTATGACGAAGCCAACTTCCTTTTCTCAAAATTATCTGATCCCAACCTTACACCGGGAAATCTAAAGAAAGTCTTCCGCGCATGCACTTGGGTGGGCTCTGGTCTTGCTGATGGTTTACTTACACCAGAACAAGGTCTTATCCCTGGTGATGTTCGTGTGAAATTGCGTGTTGCAAAACCTTATTCGAGATATGCTTATGACGATTCACCTATGACAATGACGGAGAATACGTTGAATAGCTGGAGGAATATTTACTCCTTCACGACGAAGAACCTTGCTCCTTTGACCAATAATGGTGACGCGTTGACAAGTGCATTGGATATGATCAACGTTGTTCCAAATCCTTATTATGCGTTTAGTTCATATGAAACAGGTAAGTTGGATAACAGAGTAAAGATCACGAATCTTCCATTCGTATGCACAGTGACTATCTATGATCTTAATGGCACTGTTATCAGGCAATACAAGAAATCTGACCCGACTACTTCCATTGATTGGGATCTGAAGAATCATAAGAACATACCGATAGCTTCAGGTACTTATATCATTCATATCAATGTGCCGAATACCGGTGAAAAAATATTGAAATGGTTTGGTATCCTCAGACCAATTGACCTCGACTCATTCTAATTTTTAATAGACGACAAGCTTATGAAAAAGCGCTTAATTATATTTTCCTTCTCATTGTTTATCGCCGCTGGTGCGACCGCTGGAAATCCCGACCGAGCAGGTTCAGCAGGATCAAGTCATCTGCTTGTGAACCCTTGGGCTAGAAGTTCCGGTTTAGCCAATTCTTCTATGGCTTCTGTAAATGGTGTTGAGGCAGGATTCCTGAATGTGGCTGGTTTGGCCTTCGTGAAAAAGACTGAATTGATCTTCTCCAATAATCAATACCTGGTTGGTACCGGAATAAAGATCAACGCCTTTGGCTTTGCACAGAAAGTAGGTGAGAACAACGCCATCGGTGTTTCTGTTAGCAGCATGAGATTTGGTGATATTCCAATTACAGAAACAAGTTTACCTGAAGGTGGTATCGGAACGTTTTCGCCGAGCTATACGAATATTGGTTTGTCCTTCGCAAAAGGATTCTCCAATAGCATTTACGGTGGAATTACCGCGCGATTGATTTCAGAAGCCATCTATAATGTGCGTGCGCAAGGAATGGCTTTTGATGCAGGTATCCGCTATGTAACAGGCGAAAAGGACAATGTCCGTTTCGGAATTTCACTTCGCAATGTTGGTCCGCCTTTGAAGTATCGCGGTGATGGTCTTTCAGTTCAAGGTACAGTTGCTACAGGTTCAGGTAACACTACTACATTGACTGTTGATCAACGTGCCGAGAAATTTGAATTGCCTTCAATGGTCAATGTAGGTTTTGCTTATGATTTCATATTTAGCGAGAAATCGAAATTGACAGCAAATCTTCAGTTCACTTCGAACTCATTTACACATGATCAGTTTGGCGTTGGTGCTGAATATTCTTTCAACAATAGATTCATCCTTCGCGGCGGTTATCAATATGAAACCGATGTGACATCCAGTGATAGCCGAATGACAGCGTTCACAGGGCCATCGGGCGGTTTGACTGTTCAATTACCTGCTGGAAAGAATGGAACAATCATCGGTATCGATTATTCATATCGAGTAACAAATCCATTCTCAGGAGTGCACAGCATGGGATTGCATGTGAACATCTGATAATTTTTTTTTACATTCGCAAATAGAAAACTGTTAGGAAACCCTTCACGGGGTTTTCTAATTTTTATTTTGCGGTAAGCACAAACAATTACAATATGGCATCTCAAATAGCATACTATACAGAGGAGGGACTCAAAAAACTCAAAGAGGAATTACATCAGTTGAAAACTGTTGAGCGCCCTAAAATTTCTCAGGCAATAGCTGAAGCAAGAGATAAAGGCGATCTGTCTGAAAATGCCGAATATGATGCAGCCAAAGAAGCGCAGGGACATCTTGAGGCCAAGATTGCCAAGATGGGAACGCTACTTTCCAATGCGCGCTTGGTTGACGCATCACATTTAGATGCAAGCAAAGTGTTTATTCTTTCCAAAGTGAAAATCAAGAATCTTTCGAATAAGGCCACGATGGAATACACCCTGGTTACTGAGAACGAAGCGAATCTCGCTGAAAAGAAAATCTCTGTTGATTCTCCTATAGGAAAGGGACTACTTGGAAAGAAAGTAGGTGATGTGGCCGAAGTTCAAATTCCTGCCGGAAAAGTTCAATTTGAAATAGTGGAAATCTCCAGATAATGGCAACGATTTTTTCGCGCATCATTGCAGGTGAAATTCCTTGTCATCGCATAGCGGAAAATGATCAGTTCCTTGCCTTTCTTGACATCACTCCCGTGGCAGTCGGCCATACGCTCGTTATTCCCAAAATCGAAGTAGATTACTTCTTTGATTTGGATGACGCTCTTTTGCGTGATATCAATTTGTTCGCAAAAGAAGTGGCTGTAAAGTTGAAAAAGGCTGTTCCTTGCAGAAGAATTGGTGTTGCCATCATCGGGCTGGAGGTACCGCATGCACACGTTCATCTCATTCCACTCAATGTGATGAAAGATATCAATTTCAGTGGTGAACGTTTGAAAATGACTTCACAGGAACTCGCGGAATTGGCTGAGAAAATTCGAATAGCTTAAATACTTCCGGCCGCTTTCATCATCGCATATTCCTTTGCAAAATAAGTCAGGATAACATTCGCACCTGCACGATGAATACTCAATAGCATCTCCGGCATTGCACGATCATATTGTATCCAACCTTTCTCCGCAGCGGCTTTCAACATTGCGTATTCACCACTTACATTGTACGCTGCAATAGGCAAATCAGAATTTTCTTTTAATAAGTGAATGACATCGAGGTAACACAAAGCCGGTTTAACCATTAAGAAATCGGCACCTTCTTCTTCATCCAACCGTGCTTCAATCAGTGCCTCTCGCTTGTTGGCGGGATCCATCTGGTATGTTTTCTTGTCGCCAAACTTCGGTGCAGAATCCAGTGCATCGCGAAACGGACCGTAGAATGCGCTCGAATATTTGGCGGTATACGACATAATACTCGTTTCACTGAATCCATTTTCATCGAGGGTATTCCTGATGTGACCAACCCGGCCATCCATCATATCCGACGGACCGATAATGTCTATGCCGGCATCAGCTTGCGCAACGGCCATTCGGCTTAATATCGGAAGTGTGCGATCATTTATTATTTTTCCATTCTGCACATACCCATCATGACCATCACTACTGTATGGATCCATCGCAACATCACTCATCAAACAGCATTCAGGAAATCGTTGTTTTATTTCACGGATAGTTCGCAAATAGAAATTCGATTCATCCCAGCTGTAAGTTGCTTCCTTGTCTTTGAGACTATCTTCCACAGCAGGAAAAATCACAAAAGATTTCACACCAAGCTGCAGGCATGATTCAATTTCTTTCAGCAGTAAATCCTGCGAAAACCTGGATATTCCAGGCATGGAAGCAATGGGAATTTCTTTCTTTTGACCATCCAATAAAAACATAGGATAAATGAAAGATGTAAGGGAAACTTCAGTTTCCCTCACCATTCCTCTGATTGATTCAGACTTGCGATTTCTTCTTGGTCGTTGTTGCATCCTTTATTTCATAGCTGCATCAGCCTTCATTTTCAAAGCGCTGAATTCGTCTTGTGCTTTTTTGATTTCCATTAATATCTCTTGGTCCTTTGCCTTTTCGCCAAATGGATTATCCGCACCATTTTTCATATCACCTTCTGAGGGTAACATTTTCAAATTGATTTTCCAATCCATCAATGATGATTGCAAATTGCTGACATTGTCAATTCTCTCTTTCGATTGAATGAAAGATTGCATCTTCACAGAATCCGCGCTTAACGTTGAATCCATCGCCATTATTGAATGCGCCTCGTTCAATTCCCCAAGTTTTGCAGTCATTGTAGAGTCGAGCATTGTAATTTGACCCATCATCTCGTTTTGAATTGTTCGCGCTTGTTTCAGCATTTCGCTTTCAGAAGTAACACAAGCGGCCAATGTTGCGCTGGCAAAAAGCAGCGTAAAAAGTTTGAAAGATGATTTCATTTTATTGGATTTTGATTTGATTTCGGTGGTACAGGATCATGTCCATGGCTTCCCCAGGGATGGCACCTTGAAATGCGCTTGACGCCTAGCCATGTGCCCTTGAAAATTCCCCATTCCAGAATTGCTTCGGCCGTGTATTGCGAGCAGGAAGGCTCGAAACGACATCTGGAACCTAGCCAGGGAGACAAAACCGCCTGATAAATTCTGATGGGGAAGATGAATATTTTTCTGATAATTTTCAACACGTGAGGCGCAAATTTAGGCCTCTTTCATCTGCATGCATTGCGATTCAACTTACAATTTTTTCGAAAAGTAAATAGGTTGAAATCAGTAGCGCACAAATCGAAACGATATCGGATACTTTTTTCTGCTTGAACCCACTGCGAACGATAAGAGCAGCGATGAGCAAGTAGACAAGGATGATGAGAATTTGTCCCGCCTCAACTCCGAGATTGAAAAACAATAGTCTTTGAACAACTTCCGATGAATCATCGAACAGCATTCTGAAATAACTCGAAAACCCCATGCCGTGTATCACTCCAAAGCCAATTGTGGCCAAGTAACGAATAGGCTTGATTCCCTCAAAAGATTTATTGCGCTCAGTAAAATTGAGGACACATGTAATGATGATTGTTACAGGAATCAATATCTCAATCAGAATCGAGGGAAATCGGATAATGTCCAATCCTGCAAGTATCAATGAAAGACTGTGGCCAACGGTGAACGCTGTAGCAAGCCAAACCAGCGTCTTCCATTGCCGAAAGGCAAACGGTGCGCACAATGCCACAAGAAACAGCATGTGATCATATCCACTGGTATCAGTGATGTGACTGATACCGTCAAAAAAGAATTGATTGATCATTTGATGATGCAATAAAGCAAAGTGACCGGATATACCGGTCACATGCATACTATTTTTTCAATAGGAATTTGTTTAATCGCCAGTTCCGTATTGAACAGTTTCGCCATTCACGGTTACTGTGAATGCATTGTTGCATTCACCGTTTCCAAAGTCAATGACACGTGCGTCGTAGCCCTCAGGTGTCAAAATCATAGTTCCACTTACAATCCACGGACAAACCAATTTAGCACGAAGAGGGCTGGTGACACTGACCGTGTACGCAAGTCCGTTGCGATTGACACCGGAAGCGGTGCCGGTGATGTCGTAAACATCATCCAACCATGTCAAAGTGTTTTGTCCTTGAACCCACGTTCTTGTCCGTTGACTGGTCCATTGTGATGACCATGCATTCGCAGGAGCTGTTATGCTGCCGTTCACATTAACAGAATATGAAAGCTGGCTGTTCGCATTCTCTCCAAGATTGGTAACGGTCTGTGATCCCTGGACGAGGTATCCATTCGATGTGAAATTATCCGGAGTGATGGTGATAATGGTTCCGACATCTCTGTATCGCCCTGTGTAGGTGATATGAATTTTTCCTTTGCGAATTCTACCATCATCACCAACACAATCATCCGTTCCAAAGTCGATCATCACTGTTCGCGGCATACTCAACGTGTCCACATAGATCGAATCAATACATCCAATGCCGTTTTCGCGAATGCCGTCTTCGCTTTGCGATACATTGTTGGCCACTTTGAAAAGGTCAGAGAAAAGATTTTCTGCAGTGCTGTTGTCGATAGTGATGGTATTTCCCAGCGTTTCTTTTTTCTCGCGTCTACAGGATGTAAATGCGATCACGATGCAAATCAATACGATTCCTTTGATGAGATTCTTTGTCATGACGAAGTTTTTTAGTTGCATAAAATTACGGTGCTTGTTCGCTTGGTGTAGGAACTGCAGTTGATTCAGGTTTTACATAATGGAATATGTCAAACGCGAATTCATTCAAACTGTCAGCAAGCAATGATTTTACGTGTTGCTTATTCCATGCCAAATGTTCGAAGGCGGGAAAAAATACCTGCGCATCGGCAAATTCTGCTTGCACATGAGTCAAATACATTTCATCTACCAGACCTTCATCCAAAGCTTTTTTGTAGATCTCTCCGCCACCGATAATGAAGACTTTTTCTTCGCCGTTTTCGTGGGCTAGATCAAGGGCATCTTTCAGATTGGTGAATGTGTAACACTCTTCGGCTAAATATTCGGAATCACGGCTGATGATGATGTTGACGCGATCCGGAAGTGGCCTGTATTTTTTTGGTATGCTCTCATAACTTTTGCGACCCATGATTACAAAATGTCTCACCGTTTGCTCTTTGAAAAAACGCATGTCTTCTCCAAGATGCCAGAGCAGTTCGTTGTCTTTTCCCAATTCACGATTTCGCCCAACGGCTGCGATAATCACCACTTTGGGCCGTGGCGTGACGATATTTTCTTCTTCCATATTTTAATTAGACAGCCACCGCTGCTTTGATGTGTGGATGAGGATCATAATTTTCCAGTGTGAAATCTTCAAACTCAAAGTCGAAAATGTTTCTTACATCGGGATTGATTTTCATGGTAGGCAATGTTCTCAATTCTCTTTTGAGCTGCTCGTTTGCTTGATCGATATGATTAGAATAAAGATGCACATCACCGCCGGTCCAAACAAAATCACCCGGTTCGAGATCACAAACTTGTGCAATCATCAAGGTGAGCAATGCATAGCTGGCGATGTTGAATGGTACACCAAGAAAGGTGTCGCAACTGCGCTGATACAACTGACATGAAAGTTTTCCGTCGGCAACATAAAACTGAAACAAACAATGGCATGGCGGAAGCGCCATCTGATCGATGAACGAAGGATTCCATGCACTTACAATGTGCCTTCTGCCGTCAGGATTTTTTTGAATTCCTTCAATGAGATTCTTGATCTGATCTGTGTGAGTGCCATCAGGATTAGGCCATGAACGCCACTGATAGCCATAGACGGGTCCCAGGTTTCCAGCATCATCAGCCCATTCATCCCATATACGCACACCATTTTCTTTGAGATAAGCAATATTAGTATCGCCTTTTAGAAACCAAAGCAACTCATGTATGATAGACTTGGTGTGAAGTTTTTTTGTTGTAAGCAGGGGAAAGCCCTCTTGCAGATTGAAACGCATCTGATAACCGAAAACGCTTAATGTTCCGGTTCCGGTTCTGTCATTCTTTTTTGCACCGCTATCCAGCAAATGCTTCAACAATTCGTGGTATTGTTTCATGCCGCGAATTTATTCTCTGTGTAAAAGAATGAGTGAAAATGCATGCGTGGTTTTTACACAATTTACCACATAGGGAAGTGGGGTTGATTGAATGGCCAAGATGTTGTTATGCGATTACCCTTACCGTCGTAGCAATTTTGCGCGCCTGTTGCTGCGCGGTATCTAGCTTTTCCGCCGTAACGGTGATATGTCCCATTTTTCGGAAAGGATTGGTTTCACTTTTACCATAAAGATGAACATGAACTCCCGAACATGCTAATGCGTCTTCTAATCCTTCATACTTCACCGGACCGGAATAGCCTTTTTCGCCCAGAAGATTGATCATGACAGCTGGACGTAACAGAGCCGTGTCTCCGAGCGGCATATTCATGATGGCACGCAGAAGTTGTTCGTATTGAGAAGTGGAGCAAGCTTCTATTGTGTGATGTCCGCTGTTGTGTGGGCGTGGCGCCATTTCGTTTACAATGACATTGTCGTTTTGATCGACAAACAATTCCACCGCGAGTAGTCCCACAAAATTAGAAACGCTGACAATTTTCTTCGCAAGTGCAATGGCTTCGTCTTCGATTTTTTGAGAAACTGTGGTAGGGCTGAAAAGAAATTCCACCAGATTGGCTTCAGGATTGAATTCCATTTCAACCAACGGAAACGTTTTGATTTCGCCACTTTCATTGCGCGCGACAATTACAGCGATTTCTTTTTTGATGTCGACTTTTTTCTCAAGAATGCTCGGTTCGTCAAATGCAATCTCTAGATTTTCAGCGCTGTGAATCATCTGCACTCCTTTCCCATCATATCCTCCTCTGCGTAATTTTTGGATGCAAGGAAAACTTATGGATGTGGTGGAAATCTCCCTGCGACTTTTCACCAATTCAAAAGGAGCAGTATTGATATTGTTTTTTTGGTAAAATTCCTTTTGTAGTCCTTTGTCCTGGACCATTTTCAGAAACGCTGGCGCTGGATAAACTTTCTTTCCGAGTTTTTCCAAAGTTTCGAGAGCATCCGTATTGACATGTTCGATTTCGATGGAGATCACATCGAGTTCACGACCAAAATTCAGCACAGTATTATAATCGTTGAAATCACCTTTCACAAAATGATGAGCGATGTATTTGCAAGGAGCCTCATCCGAAGGATCCAATACATGAACACTTATGTCATAGTTGATTGCATCCTGAATGAGCATGCGGCCGAGTTGACCACCACCGAGAATACCAAGTTTAAAATGCTTGTTGTAAAATGGAATCACGCCGCGAAATTAATCGCAGGAAGAACTACTTCAATGAAGCAATTCATTTATCATAGCACGCATCTGTTCTTCAGATTGAAAACCGTTGACGTGTTCTATCTCTTTGCCTGCTTTGTGTGTTGTAATCACTGGAATATTCTGAATCTGTAGTTCTTTCACAAGTGCTTTAGCTTCATCTACGTTCACTCTTTTGATGAGCAACTTTCCTTCAAACTCCTTTGAAAGTTTGTCGAGGATTGGCTCCATTTTTTTGCAGGGTGCGCACCAAGTTGCGTAGTAGTCAATCAGCACAGGTAGATTCTGTTCTATCAACGCATCGTAGTCCTTTCGGAAGAACAGGTCGGCAGTTTTCGGAGCTGAAGATGTTACCGGCAAATCCTGATTTCCCCAAGCCATAATTCCACCTTTCATATCATACACTTCACTGAAGCCTAGAGATTTCATTTTATCTGATGCATCAGCACTTCTTCCACCTCCTTTACAATAAACAAATACGGGCTTGGTTTTGTCCAAACTGTTTAATTTCTGTTCAAAATCCCGGTCATAAATATTGAAGTTTCGAGCGCCATCGATATATCCGGAGTTGAATTCTTCCGGTGTTCTAACATCAATGATTTGCTTGTCTTGTGCTTTCGCCATGGCATCTTTGAATGCCGAAGCATCCAGCAAAGCAATTCTAGCGTTTTTTTCGCTACTCACGTTGTTCTGCGCACAAGAAGCGATGCTAAAAGTGAATACTGCTATCAGAAAAAGACGACTGATTTTTTTCATGTTCAAATATATTGATGGATGGCATCTTTCAATTGAGGCGCGCTCATCACTCCGCTCCGACGCCAGAGTAATTTTCCTTCCCTGAAAATGACCAAGGTTGGAATTCCCCGTATTTCGAGTGAATTGGCGATGTGTATTACTGCTAACATTTCGGACCATCGGTTAAGTTTGATAAATAAATCCGATGACAATGAAAAGAACCAGAAGAAAGTTTACTGCCAAATTCAAG
>JAYTOA010000154.1:0-3177 GCA_043748015.1 Flavobacteriales bacterium | reverse complement strand
AAGAGCATCAAAGCCCTCTACCCGCTCACAGGCCATCCTTAAAATTGTTGTAGGAGATCCTGCATCATCAAAAGTCATTTTTGTTTTTCGCATAATAATGGATTTTAATTATGCGTATGTTTACGACGTGTGGTGTAGAAGGCTACCGGAGGTTTAGTGCAACATCGCCTATCAGCAATTCAATACTTTCGGGTATATCAATGATGATGACCTCAAGAGAATCGGCATATGATCCACACACATTCGTGACCGTTGCTATATATGTGCCTGACTCGTAAACCGGAATACTGGCACTGCTAGATAAGATTTCACCATTTAATGACCAGTACATAACTCCATTTGGAATGGAACTTATCGTTCCCTCTTCACAAAATATGACGTCGCCGCTAAGAGTAACAAAAGGTTGCGGATCTACATAGAGCTCCAATTCAGAATCGTAAGAACACTCGTAATAGTCACTCAGAAGTTGTATGTCGTAGAATCCTGTGCTAATATTACCGAGTATGAGCGTTTCGCCAATTCCCATGTTTACACTGTTAACCTGCCACAAATAGCTGTGCAGGCCAGATTCGGTGGCGAATATTTCGAATTGGGTCTCTGCACAAGCGACTGTCGGCTGTGTAATTTCCACTGAGGCAGGGCACTGGTAAAAGATGGTCTGTGCAATATTGGTGATCACAGGCACATTGAAATCAAAGTAGATCGCTACCTGATTTGTGATGATGTCGTTCAACGCAAGGTTTTCCCGGGTGCGTATCCGGAAATGTATATAGCCATGACTTTCCTGTTCGTTGCTCGCGCTGTCCGCGAGCTGAATATTGTCGAAGAACCATTCAACCTCATTCTCCTCGAAGTCCATGCTATAGGAATGGCTGGCAGCCACCATCTGCAATGTAGAAATATCGAGCAGCGATGTATTTATCGCATCTGTAACGCGTACGAATTCTGCAGGGAAATTGCCTGTGTTCTGGAAACGGACGACATAGTCAAGGATCTGCGTATCACCTATCATGACGTCGGCATAATTGATCACTTTCGGGAAAACTTCTTTGTCGTTAGGATCAAAACTTCCCAAAACAGTTTGTTTGATTGCGTGACTGTTGTTTATGAAAAACTCATCAACAATCAATTCATCTTCAAAATCAATAGTAGCATGCGGAGTATATTCTGTTCCGATACTGACGTTACTGGCAACGATGCCTATCACTTCAAAGGTTTCAGTCTGCAAAGGGTCAAGTGTCAACGTCCATGTTACTTCTCCATCGGTATCAACCGGATCGTTTATTTCATATCCTGGCATCGAGAAATTGTCGAATGTGAGTATTACATTTTCAGGCGTGTTTCCGAGGTTCATGGCATGAATACTATAGTATGCACTAAAACCAGGTCTGGGGTTGTTCTCAGGAGTGATCAGAACGCGAAGGTCATGAATGACAGGCGTAGGACAGATACCAATGTCCTGCGTATATACCGTTGGTGTCATATTGGTATTGAGTGTAACATAGGTGGTTTGTGTGCCATCGATCCAACCTGTATTCAGCGTATTGCTGGTATTAAGCAGAAGCGGCGCGCTGACGAATCCTAAACTGTTGCTGGCCGCGATAGGATAACCATTATCATTGAATAGGATTGCATTTGGAATAATGAAGTCAGCATTATTCATTATTGCGTCACAATCAGCGTCGTAATAAATTGTTCCTTCCAATGAGCTGAGTTCGTTGCCGCAACCCAACAGGATCTCCTGTTCTGAGTTACATCCATTCCCGTTGGATGTAAGTTCCACAGCGCCAGGATGATTTGAAATGTAATCACAAAGCCACGGTACGCTGCAGGCTTCGAGTTGCGGGTTGTCAAGCATGGTTACCAATTCAAGTGCGCTAACGCCGTCAAGTGCTGAAATATCGTTCAGCGCATAATTGCTGGCGAGGTACAGCGTGTTAATCTGTTCCACCTGCTCGAATCCCGCAAGTGATGAAAGCAGGGGAACAATATCAAACAAGACGTTGTTTGCGAATACCAAATTGGAGAGATTCGAGATATCACTCAAACTCTGAAGGTCAAACAGGTGAAGGTTTTCCACCGCCTGTAGGTTATCCAGACCGATAAGACTTGTCATGGCAAAGTTGGACTGAAGGATAAGCTCATTGACAGTTTGTAACGATTCAAATCCACTCATGTCTATCAAGATGTCTGTGTTTCGAATAGTTATCTGATCAGCCACAGTTGTATTTCCCAATGAAGGGAGATGAAGCAACTGCCCACTGCCCTGAGGCATATAATTGAAATCGCCAAGGCTGGTGAGGCTGTCGAAATCCGGCATAGTTTGTAATGTAGAACTGAGGATATCAATATAACCTATCGACTGCAGGTTGTCAAAGCCATCTATATGCTCAGAACCCTCATTAATCTCTATTTGAGAAACGTGTTCGAGGTTAGCAAAGCCGTTGAAATCAGGAGATGAGGAGCTGTTCTGAAAAACGATTCCATCAGCAGTAATAATTTGGTTGGTATACGATTCGAAACCCTGAATGGCCATTTGCTGGTCGTATACATAAATGCCGCCGATATGGTTAAGCGAAGACAATCCATTCAAATCTGTAAGTGCCCACGGTAGGTTGAAACTGCCAACAGATGTCAGCGCATTGAGGCCTTCAAGGCTTGTGATAGGTGAAGTTTCGACATTGAAATTGATCAAGCCCTGTACTTCAGTGATCATGAAAAGACCTGCAAGACTGGTCACACCATCTCCGATGTTCAGGTCACCTTCAATGATTGTACATCCGGGATTGTTGGCTGCGAAATCAGCTACTTCTTGGTTGGTAGTGAGGGTAAGTCCGGCGGGAAAGCATTGAGCATATGCACTCGAGCCCGCGAATAACACTGAAATAAAAAAGAATGGTTTCATAGGACGGTTAATTTTCGGATACTAAGATAACATAGTCGGTAGAAAGTAAAATCACAGAGTTGAGGGAAAAACGAACGATTTGTTTGCGCATATGATTTGTTCAAGCCTTCAATGACACGAAGCAAAAAGAATCAAGATGGTATCAATAAATATGATTCGGATTAACGTATTCTTCCGCATTGGCCTGTATTTGTTTGTATAAGTTAAGAGTGATGCTTAGGGGATATACATTGCAAATGATTTTGCACCTTAGAATTCTACATTCAATGAAT
>JAYTOA010000153.1:0-19384 GCA_043748015.1 Flavobacteriales bacterium | reverse complement strand
AGAAGAAATACTTCCAGTTGTATGTTGGGAAAGCTGCCTCGCTTGCGGCGTGATGCCTCCGGTATATAATGTAACTTTTCAAGTGGACATGAATAATGTAACTGATCCATTTACAACTCCCGAAGTAAATGGAACATTCAACGCATGGTGTGGCGGATGTGCACCGATGACTGACGAAAATCTTGATGGTGTTTGGGAATTGACTATTTCCCTTGAAGAAGGAAATTACGAATACAAATTCGCTTATGACTCCTGGGCCGGTCAGGAAAATCTCACTTCGGGTAGCGCTTGTACAATCACTACTGATGGGTTTACCAATCGCACTTTAAGTGTGACTACAGAAGAAATACTTCCAGTTGTATGTTGGGAAAGTTGCAACGCATGTGGCAGCCAGCCTGTGATGTATGATGTGACGTTTCAGGTGAACATGAATAATGTAACTGTTCCATTTACAACTCCTGAAGTAAATGGAACATTCAACGCATGGTGTGGCGGATGTGCACCGATGACTGACGAAAATCTTGACGGCGTCTGGGAATTGACTATTTCACTTGAAGAAGGAAATTACGAATACAAATTCGCTTATGATTCATGGGCCGGTCAAGAAAATCTTACTCAGGGAAGTTCATGTACGATTACCACTGATGGATTCACGAACCGTTCTTTAAACGTTGTGTCAGACGAAATACTATCTGCTGTATGTTGGGCGAGTTGTGATCCTTGTGGCGTTCAACCCGTGACCTACGATGTTGTTTTTCGTGTTAACATGAATGAAGTAACGGCACCATTTACTACACCTGAAGTGAGTGGAACATTCAACAGCTGGTGTGGCGGATGTGCACCGATGACCGATGCCAACAGTGATGGCATTTGGGAATTGACTATTGCATTGGAAGCCGGTAATTACGAATACAAATTCGCCTATGATTCATGGGCTGGATCGGAGGATTTAATGCCGGGAAGTTCATGCACTGTAACTGCTAATGGTTTTACGAATCGTGCTTTGTCTGTGGGTTCAGACATCATCTTGCCTTCGGTTTGTTGGGGAAGTTGCTCGGGATGTGGATTACAACCCGGTACTCACAATGTCACGTTCCAGGTTGATATGAATAACGTAACAGCACCATTCACAACTCCCGAAGTGAACGGAACATTCAACGCATGGTGCGGAGGTTGTGCTCCTATGAGTGATGATAACCTAGATGGTGTGTGGGAAATTACGATACCACTCGAGGCTGGTAGTTATGAATATAAATTCGCTTATGACAACTGGGCCGGTCAGGAAACATTGATTCCCGGAAGCAGTTGCACAATCACTACAGACATATTCACGAATCGTCTTTTGACTGTTTCAGAAGACGTTGTTCTTGGTGTTGTATGTTGGGAAAGTTGCAGCTCATGTGATAATCCTTCGGGACCATTCAACGTTACTTTCAGTGTTGACATGACCAACGTTACTGCTCCATTCACAATACCGGAACTCAATGGAACATTTAATAACTGGTGTGGCGCTTGTGCTCCGATGGCTGATCCTGAAAATGATCAAATATGGACAATCACCATTCCGTTGAATGCCGGAACATATGATTACAAGTTCTCTTATGACAATTGGGCTGGCCAGGAATCACTCATGGAAGGAAGTTCTTGCACGGTAACAACCGATGGTTTCACCAACCGCACATTGACAGTGACCGACGTTGCTGTGCTGCCGGTTGTTTGTTGGGAAAGTTGTAATGCTTGTATTGTTGGAGTAGATGAATTGGCCAACGGAACTTCAATGAAGCTATACCCCAATCCGGCAAATGACTTGCTTCAGATTGAATTCAGCCAAAAGCTTCAGAACAATACTCAATTGCGCATCATCGACATGACGGGAAATATTGTTCTTGCAACTCGATTGAATGCCGGATTGAAATCTACACTTGATGTTTCAGCGCTTTCATCCGGAATCTATCTTGTTCAGGTAATTGACGCTGACTCCATTTTCTCGCAGTCTATTCTGGTGAGTAAATAAGCTCATTACATATTTATAGAAAAGGCCTGAAAAATTCAGGCCTTTTTCTTTTACTCATATTGGTTTAAGGTAAATATTAACCTTGTTCTTTTTTCCTTTGGAAATAAAAAGAGGTTTCGCTACTGTATGCACATTTCTTACAACAATTCCTAAAATGACCTTCATTATGACCGTCCGCTTGAATAACTCTTAAATTAGCTTCACTAAAACCAAATAGATGACCATAAGAGAACTTACACAGCGACACTTTCGTCGCAAACAAAACCGCACAATCTCGACGTCCATGTTGCTGATGGTTCAGCATTGATGAGATAGGTGAAAACTCCGTATCACCTTCTTCAGGACTTCGTCTTAAACGTGCATTCCCAGGCCACGAATAAAGTGCATTAAACCGCGATTGCGTTTAAACATGCACCAACACTTAAATACTCTAAGCTATGAAAACAATTCTTATCACCCTCGCAATTTTCATTTCAACATTGTGCTCCATTGCACAACCTTACCTAGTAACATTTTATCTGGATATGAATGACGTAACATTCGGATTCACGACTCCGGAAATCAACGGATCATTCAACGATTGGTGTGGCGGTTGCGCCCAACTAGAGGATGACAATGGAGACAATATCTGGCAAATAACACTCTTGCTGGATGAAGGTTCTTATCAATACAAATTCGCTTATGATCAATGGACAGGTCAGGAATCGATTGACCCAACTTCCATTTGTAGCGTTACTGAAGCCGGCAATACCTACAGATTAATAAATGTCACAAGTGATGTAATACTACAACCCATATGCTGGCAATCATGTTATGCATGCGGAACAATAACGCCGGTGCACAATGTCATATTTCAACTTGACATGAACGCTGTAACGCAACAGTTTAATCAACCGGAAATAAGTGGATCGTTCAATAACTGGTGTGATGGTTGTTTGCCAATGGAAGACACCAACTTAGATGGTATCTGGTCGAAGACGCTTGAACTTGAAGAAGGTTTTTACGAATTCAAATACACGCGTGACAATGGAAGCATTGCCGAACCGCTATTAGCAAATAACGGTTGCTCAATAACTTCTGATGGAAACACACGCCGACTATTGGGCGTCATTGCGAGTCAAATGTTGGCTCCTGTTTGTTGGGGAAGTTGCGTGCATTGCACCAACATCCCACCAACTTTCAATGTCACCTTCAAGGTGGATATGAACAACGTTTCTGAACCTTTCACGCAGCCACAATTGTCGGGGACATTCAATAACTGGTGCAATGGATGCCAACCAATGACAGATATTGATCAAGACGGAATTTGGGAGACAACCAGAGCTATTCAATCTGGCGTACATCGATACAAATACACATATGATTCGTGGGCAGGTGAAGAAAATCTTGAAGCAGGCAGTTCATGCACTGTAACAAACATCGGTGAAACGACAAGGTATATTTATGTCAATGGCGAAACCATTCTCCAACCTGTATGTTGGGGCGAATGCACAGCTTGTGGTGACCTTCCAATTCCACATGCCGTTACTTTCTCTCTTAACATGAATGGAGTAACGCATCCATTCACAACTCCTGAAGTGAATGGCACTTTCAACAATTGGTGCGGCGGATGCAATCCAATGCTGGACCCCGATGGTGACAATGTATGGGAAGTTACAATTTCAATTCCTGAAGGCGCTCAACTGTATCGCTTCGCCACGGATAATTTTGGATGGCAAGAGAATTTTCCGCAAGGAAGTTCGTGTACTGTAACGAATGAAAATTCTACAAATCGTGTGCTAAATGTTACGAATGATATGGCCCTACCTGTTGCTTGCTGGTCGAGTTGCGAATTATGCGAAGTGGGTGTCAATGAAGTCACAAAGGATCTTACTATGAGTGTGTATCCCAATCCCGCTTCCGATCAGTTGACCATTGAATTCAATCAGTTGTTGCCAAACGGAACGACGCTAAGCATAATTGATCTCAGTGGCAAGGTTATTCTCAATAGGCTCATCAGCAATGCTCCGCGAAGTGTTATCGACACTTCTGAATTATCCGACGGTTTGTACTTCGTTCAAGTAATTTCAAACAAAAAGAGTTCAACACAACGTTTCGTTGTGCGGAATTAGGTTGTTATCATAGCTGGAAAAGCCCGCCTAACGGTGGGCTTTTTCTTTTGACTTACACTATATTAAACAGTCACCATAACGCGTCGAATTATTTCTATGAAGAAAATCACTAATCCATTTCACCACGCAAAGAAGTGACAAGATACTGTTCGACTTCGTTCCTGTTCAAGCTTTGTCCATTGAGATACATAAGCTTTACAAGTGCCGCTTCTGTTGTGATGTCGGAACCTCCGACGATCCCGATTTGCTGAAACGCACTACTGGTTTCATATCGCCCCTGCTCTACTTTTCCTTTGTTGCATTGGGAGGTATTATAAATCACAACACCTTTTTTTATGGCCGACTTCAATGCGTCAATGAACCATTCCTTCGTTGAGCCATTGCCGGATCCGAAAGTTTCCATGACAACGGCTTTCAATTTTGGAATATTCAAAATTCCCTCTACTACCTCCTTCGACATGCCCGGGAAAATTTTAAGTATGGCAATATGCGGATCGAAATCTTTGCGAATTACAAATTCACCTTTGGGTCGGAGCAACAAATCATGTCTGTAGAAAATGTGTATACCCACCTCAGCAAGTAACGGGAAATTCGCACTTTCAAATGCATCGAAATTTTCAGTGCTGTATTTATGTGTGCGATTACCCCGAAACAATTTTGATTGAAAATAGACGCAAACTTCTTGCACTATCGAAGCGCCATTTTGTTTTGCAGCTGCAATTTCAATTGCCGTAATAAGATTTTCCTTTCCATCAGTGCGCAACATTCCAATAGGTAATTGCGATCCGGTGAAGATGACAGGCTTCGACAAATTTTCCAACATAAAGCTCAACGCAGAAGCGCTGAAAGCCATGGTATCCGTTCCGTGTAGAATAACAAAGCCATCGTAATGATTGTAATTCACTTCAACCAATTGTGCCATCTTTTGCCAGGATTCAATGCTGATATCTGACGAGTCAATTGGTTCATCAAATGATACAGCGTCGATTTGAAATTGAAATCGCTTCAATTCAGGCATGTGATCTTGCAGATGTTCGAAGTCGAATGGCATAAGACTGCCGGACTCAGCGTCTTGCATCATGCCGATGGTTCCACCTGTGTATATAAGAAGGATGGAAGAATTCATAGTTCAGAGTTCATAGTTCAGAGTTCCATTCGTGAAATCGTGGTTGCGAAAATCGATAGTTCTACTTCAGGTCAAACATAGCTAAAGCATTTCTTGTTGTCATCATACCAATTTCTTCCATGCCAATATTTTTTATTTCGGCAAGCCGCTTCGCCACGAAATGTATGTATGAGCTCTCGTTGCGTTTTCCCCTGAATGGTTTTGGTGCGAGATAAGGTGAATCTGTTTCGAGAATGAGATACTCCATTGGGATATCTACAACAACCTTATCCAATCCTGATTTCTCATAGGTAAGAACACCTCCAATTCCCATCATGAATCCTCCATAATCTATTACTTTCTGAGCTTGTAAAGTTGTTCCTCCGAAGCAATGAAATACACCTCTCAGTCGGTCGTCATTCACTTCATCGAGAACAGAAAATATCTCATCAAAAGATTCTCGCGCATGAATGACTATTGGCAATTGCATTTCTTTCGCCCATTCAATCTGAATCATAAAAGCTTCGATTTGAAGAGGCAGAGTTGATTTGTCCCAATGGAGATCAATTCCAATTTCTCCCACTGCGATGTACTTGCGATCAGAAAATAACATGCGCATTTTATCCAATACTTCTTCATATCCTTCCTTCACATCGCACGGATGCAAACCCATCATTGGATAACACATCTGCGGATGCGCTTCACACAGCTTGTGCATCAATGGTATGCTCTCCAGATCGATATTCGGCAAAAATATTCTCTCGACACCAATTTCATTTGCACGTTGTAGCATCAGCTCTCTGTCGTGATCGAACTGCTTTAAATAAATGTGGGAATGTGTGTCTATGAAAGGCATATCGCAAAAGTAAGCCCCACGTTTCGTTCTTCGTCTCATTTGCGAAATTGGAACACTGAGATGCACATGGCAATTTCACAGTTCGCGAGTGTCATTTCATCAATATTATCAAAGAATTTGATCTGTGGCGGAGTGCATAAATTGAAGAATAGAAGATTGAAGCGGTGCGTGCTCCCTACTCTTCCATCTAAGTTATTTGATTTGTAATTTGAGTGTGGGACTGTCTTATGACTTGGCGATTTCAAGATTTGAGGATTGAACGCGTCTTTCCTTGTCATCTGACATCATTAGTTTGACGTTAAATTCTTTAATCACTTCATGGAGAATGTTCGCGTGAACTAGGAACGATGAACTTGCCTAGCTAACCTCAACATTCCAAAAAAAAATTCAAATAACTAAAAGTGACACATCTTTGCGCGCGTAATTATTATGTCAACGCCTACCATCATCCTCGTCATCCGACTCAGCTCCATTGGAGACATCGTACTCACAACCCCTGTGTTGCGTATGCTCAAGAATCAGCTTGATGGTGAAGTGGAAATCCATTTTCTTACGAAAGCAAAATTCGCTTCCCTGCTGGATGGAAATCCCTACATCACCAAAGTGCACACGATGGAAAAAACGGTGCAGGAAGCACTCCCGGAACTGGAGAAATTGGGTTTCGATTATATCATTGATCTTCACAACAACATTCGAAGTGCTGTTGTAAAAAGAAGTCTGAAGTGTCTCGCATTCACATTCAAAAAATACAATTTCAGGAAATGGTTGTGGGTAAACTTCGGAATCAACACGATGCCTGATGTTCACATAGTAGATCGATATATTGAACCGATCAAAGGATTTGGTGTGAATGACGACGGCAAGGGACTGGATTTTTTTATTCCCAATGCAAAAGGAATTGCTGAATCTGACTTACCCTCAATCATGAAAAATGATTTCATTGCTTTCGCCATCGGCGGAATGCATGAGGGAAAAAAAATGTCGAAAGAAAAAATAGCGGAGGTTTGCAGTTCAACTTCGCATCCTATTGTTTTGATTGGCGGTAGTGAAGATTTTGATGATGGAGAATTCATCGCATCAAAATCCGGAAGTCATGTTTTCAATTCCTGTGGCAAATGGACTCTTCATCAAAGTGCAGATGCTTTACGCCGATCGCAACTTGTCATCAGTGGTGACACAGGCATGATGCACATTGCTTCTGCTTTTAGCAAAAAGATAATTTCCTTGTGGGGATGTACTGTACCCGGTTTTGGGATGTCGCCTTACAGACCTCATCCATCGAGCGTCATTCTTCAGCCAATGGACAGAAAGAAAAGACCCTGTTCTAAACTTGGAAACAAGTGCAAATACGGGATGGGCAACAAATGCATTGATCAGATTGAAAGTGCGGAGATTTCGAAATCTATTGAAATGCTTTGGGCTCGTTAAACAATGCCTTCAGTTCAGTCGCATCTTCCGGTTTCATCTTTCCGGCCAATATCAACTTCAATTGTCTTCTTCTCAAGGCTCCATCATACCGACGTTGTTCTTCCTCTGACTCAGGAACCAATTCCGGAACATTGATGGGTGAACCGAGTTGATCTACTGCTACAAATGTGTAATTCGCTTCGTTGCATTTGGTGCGAACACCAGTTGTGGCATGCTCTACAAAAACTTCCATATACACTTCCATAGAAGAGGTGAATGCGCGCGAAACTTTTGCTTCAATGGTTACGATATCGCCAAGTCGTATAGGCTGCTGAAATGAAACGTTGTTCACTGCAGCTGTTACCACTATTCTGCGACAATGTCTGTGGGCTGAAATAGCCGAAATGACATCCATCCAATTCAACAATTGGCCTCCCATCAGGTTGTTCAACGTGTTCGTATTGCCCGGTAATACAAGATGTGTGGCTGTTGCCAGCGTATCCTTTGCGAAAACTTTACTTGATCCCATATTTCAGATTTGATTAGAGCGGCCGAAGGTAAATCGAAAGTGCCTAGTTGATAGTTCCTAGTTCCTTATCAACGGCAACCGTTGTCGGCGCTCTTGCTGAGCGAAGATGACCTGTAGAGCGCGGTGAAGAACTAGGAACTATTAACTAGGAACTAATCTACTTTCCCCCACTTTTGTCGCATGGATACTTACCTCATCATAAAATCCCTTCATATCATTTTTGTCGTTACCTGGTTTGCCGGTCTGTTCTATATGTTTCGATTGTTTGTCTATCATGCCGAAGCAGCTCGCAAAGAAGAACCCGCTTCCGGTATTCTTATGAATCAATATCGCATCATGGAAAAACGTTTGTGGTATGCGATCACATGGCCGTCGTGCATTCTCACACTAATCTTCGGTACTTGGCTCATTGTGCTCAATCCGGCACTTCTCACTATGGCATGGATGCAGGTGAAATTGTTCTTCGTGTTATTACTGATCTTTTATCAGTTCTATGGACAACGTGTTTTGAGAGGCATCAACGAAAATCCTTTGAACTACACTTCGCTTGGCATGCGCTTTATGAATGAAGTACCGACAGTCTTTCTTATTGCAGTCGTCTTCGCTGTAGTGATGAAGGATGAAGTCACCTGGATGTGGGGCGTTGGCGGTATCATCGGAATTGCAGTTGTATTGACGCTGGCGATCAAAGGGTATAAAAAAAGGCGTGAAAAAACGGAAATGTAGAGACGCGATTTATCGTACCGAAGCATTTCTGTTTATTCGCCATCCATAAACTGAACAACATCCTTCAATTGCCGATGCAATCTTGTCGCATTGATCTTTCGTTTCAAAGCTGTGTTGCACACCGAAGGCAATGCACGACATTCCAAAAAACAAACCTGAGGAATTTCCATTCCCTGGTATTTGGAATAATGTCGTGAGATATTGATTACCTCGGGAATCATCCCGCCACTCTTATCAAAAAAAGTGTCGTAGTGTGTAGAATGTATTACCGCTGAAGAATCTTTGTAACTCACCAACACGTATGATGTGATACGCGACAACGAACTATCACCTCTAAAAATAAAACGCCAGTTGGAAGTGGTTATCAAACCGCGACTATCCGTCTTGATACTTGTTTCAAAAACCAGTGAGTCGGCATAGCGCTGAATGTATAAACTGTCAGAATCAAACGCAACTTTCTTGTTGCGCTTCTTGATATTGTCCTTTCTGAACACAAAACTGAACGACAAATTCCGCATAGGAAAGGGTTGAAGTTTTTGATAAAACTCCTCGTCATCCCATTGATCCTCGGCAATACAATATTCAAGACTCGACATGCAAAATTCTGCAAACGGCGGATCACTCGAATTGAAGTCGGGGAATTTCACAGCGATCTCTCCTCGTAATTTTTCGAGCTCTACACCTGTGCTGTCATAGTTGACATATCGCATTGAGTAACTCTTTTCCTTGATTCTGTTTGTTGCCCTGGATGCATATCGCGAAAGGCATTCCGACATCACGGAAATGGGTCGCTTATAATTGGAAGTGATCATCACTTCTTTCAAAAGCGTTGTTGAAGTGAGACAAATATATTTTTCCAAGCCATCCATGCAACAGTTGAAAGTGGTATCGCGATAGCCCAAAACGCTTATACGAAAGCGCTCATTGACATCACCGGTCAAAACCACTTCGCCATTCAAATCCGAAACACCTCTTATCCCTCTGACTTCGCTGATCACCATCGCATTCACCACCAATTCTCCATTGGCGCAATCGACAAAACGCAGGACATTTTGTGCGCTCATAGAGCATACACAAAAAATTGAGGTAATGACTGTAAGAAAATTGCGCACTGTTCTAAATCTGTTGTGCAAGTTACGGTTGGTTAAATGGTAGCAGGAAAAACCGGAACAACTAAATGTCATCAACGAGAAATTGTACAGCAAAAAAAAACTGCCGACATAGCGACAGTTCTTTTCAATTATTAATAGTCGTAATACTAAATCACGAAGCAAATTATCCGTTCAACATCACCGGCATCACCAACATCAAAATATCCTCAGCATCATTTTCTGATTCCACTTGTGTAATAATACCTGCGCGGTTTGGTGCGCTCATTTCTATGTTCACATTCTCAGAACCCATGTTGGTGAGCATTTCAGAAAGGAAACGTGAATTGAAACCAATCTCCATGTCATCACCAGCATAACTGCAGGTAAGTCTCTCTTGTGCTTCGTTGGCGAAGTCAAGATCTTCTGCTGAAATATTCAACTCGCTGCCGCCCATTTTCAAGCGTACCTGGTGTGTTGTCTTATTCGCAAAAATGGAAACACGCTTTATTGAGTTCAACAAATCCATTCTGTCGATCGTCAACTTGAAAGGATTCTCCTTTGGAATGACTGCTTCGTAGTTTGGATATTTGCCTTCAATCAAACGACACATCAAAATGATGTTGTCGAAAGTGAACAATGCATTGTTCTCATTGTATTCAATTTTAATATCGGTTTTCAATCCTCCAACAATTCCCTTCATCAGGTTCAAAGGCTTTCTTGGAACGATGAACGAAGCTGCATTGCCACCACCCACATCAGTACGCGTATAGCGAACGAGTTTGTGAGCATCCGTTGCAACAAAACGAACTTGTTTCTCGTGAATTTCGAATAGTACACCGCTCATCACCGGGCGCATGTCATCATTACCTGCTGCAAAAAGGGTTTTGTTGATGGCTTGTCCAAGAGAATCACTTCCCATGTTAAACGATTTCGCACCTTCCAATGCAGGAGCTTTTGGAAATTCTTCACCGTTCTGACCAGTCAATTTGTATTTACCGTAATCGCTGGAAATTTCAATTCCCAAAGTCTTCTTATCAATACTGAAAGTGAGCGGCTGCTCAGGCAAACTCTTGAGGATGTCCAAAAGAATTTTCGCAGGGATCGCAATGATGCCTTCATCCTTGGCTTCAATGGCCATACGAGTGCTCATCGAAGTCTCCAGATCACTGGCGGAAATAGCCAATTCACCTTTCTTGATTTCGAAAAGGAAATTATCAAGGATTGGCAAGGTGTTGCTGCTGTTGAGCACACCACTGAGTTGTTGCAATTGCTTGAGTAAAGCCGTGCTGGTAACTATGAATTTCATATAAATTTCTATCTATTGAGTCGGCAAATATAGTCGGCAGTCGGCACCCTGAAAATGTAATAAATTTCTTGGTTATTAACAGTAGGCATTAGCAATTAGGAATTAGGATTATAGGGGGTAAAACGCATGCTTTCGACGCGGTGTATCGCGCACTGTGGCGCAAGTGCAATTCACAAATTGCACATGCGCAATATCAGTATAATATGATTATAGGGAATTGAACGCGCCTTCACTTTGGTGCGGCCACAAATCGCAATTCAAAAATCGCAATTCACTAAATGAAAAAACCCCGAATTGCTCCGGGGAATTTCATATTGAAAACTGTTTTGATTAGGCAATTGAAAGTTTCTTCTCCAAATCATCGAGGTATTTGCGGAAGTGCTTATCGGTCTCTTGCAAATTGTTCACCGTGCGACATGCGTGAAGAACAGTTGCGTGGTCTTTACCTCCGCAGTGTGCTCCAATGCTGGCAAGGCTGCTCTTGGTCATCTTCTTGGCGAAATACATCGCTATCTGACGAGCCTGAACAATTTCACGCTTACGCGTTTTGCTCTTCAACAATTCGATAGGAAGATCGAAGTAATCACATACCACTTTCTGGATGTAATCAATGCTCACTTCACGCGCAGTGTTCTTCACAAACTTGTCGATCATCTGCTTGGCAAGATCCAAAGTGATGGCCTTCTTGTTCAATGATGATTGTGCAATCAATGAAATCAAAGCACCTTCAAGTTCGCGCACATTTGAAGTGATGGAATAACCGAGGTATTCAACTACTTCGTCCGGAAGTTCGATTCCATCAGCATACATTTTCTTCTTAAGAATCGCAATTCGCGTTTCTAATGAGGGAATCTGTAAATCCGCACTCAATCCCCACTTGAAACGGCTCAACAATCGCTGCTCCACTCCCTGCATCTCTACAGGAGGCTTATCACTTGTGATGATTATCTGCTTTCCTGTTTGATGAAGGTGATTGAAAATGTGGAAGAATACATCTTGTGTTTTTTCCTTACCGCTGAAGAACTGAACATCGTCAATGATCAATACGTCAATCATCTGATAGAAATGCGTAAAGTCGTTCACGGTGTTGTTTTTCACTGCATCAATAAATTGGTGTGTGAATTTTTCGCTACTGACATAAAGAACAGTTTTGTTTTCATTCTTATTCTTTATCTCAATACCGATAGCGTGAGCGAGATGCGTTTTTCCAAGACCAACACCACCATATATAAGGAGTGGGTTGAAAGCTGTACCTCCAGGTTTGTTGGCTACGGCATAACCGGCGCTACGTGCTAGTCTGTTGCAATCACCTTCAATGAAATTCTCAAAAGAATAATTTGGATTCAAATTAGAATCCACTTGCATTTTTCTGAGACCCGGTATGATAAACGGATTTCTGATTGGAGATTCACCAAGATCCAAAGGCATTGTCACCGGACTATTTTTCACAGCCTTGCGATTGCTCGTTGGAACTTTAATGGTGTAAGGGTTCGTGTTGTTGTGGTTGTTCTCCATAATAATGGAGTACTCCAGTCGTCCTTCAGTGCCAAGTTCTTTGCGAATGATTTTCTTAAGGAGCGTTACATAATGCTCTTCAAGCCATTCATAAAAAAATTGAGAAGGAACTTGTATAGTAAGAACGCTGTCTTCTAACTTGACCGGCTTAATGGGTTCGAACCAGGTTTTAAATCCTTGTGGGCTCACATTGTCTTTGATTACCTCAAGACAACTTTTCCAAACCTGATTGTGGTCTTTCTTCATGTAGGTTAGCGCGGGTATATTGGTTAACTAAAATTTGTTTTGGCTGACTGATTCGACAAATATCGTCAATCGCTTCTATTGAGCGGCAAATGAATAATGAAAAAAGTGAAAAAAAAAAGTGTTTTGCTATTGACTTATTGAAATGTTTGACTATTCAACATAATTTCAAAAGGCCTTGCAAACTGCGGATTTCTGACAGGTTAATATGATTTGCTTTATGTCGAGAAGGGTAATATGCTAGTACCTACGAATTTAGCGCCTACACATGACAAGCGCCTACATCAAGGCTTCTAGCAATTTGCTATATGCTCTGTTGAAAAAAGCAGAATTCATTTTTAATGGAAATTTATTTTTTTACCTGAATTACCGACATTGGCCTAATGTTTCGTAATACAACCAACTTGAGAGTGCGATACGCTGAGACTGATCGCATGGGATATTCATACTACGGCAATTATGCGATCTACTTCGAAGTGGCGCGTGTAGAGGCTTTGCGAGCTATCGGCATCACCTACAAATCACTTGAAGATGAAGGCGTATTGCTTCCTGTTGTTGAATTTCACATCAAATATTCGCTCCCCGCATTTTATGATGATGAATTAGAAATTCGAACCATCATTCCGCAATTGCCAACTGCACGTATTCGTTTTGAATATGAAACTTTTCGCGGTCATGAATTGCTCAACAAAGCATGGACGGAATTGGTGTTCGTGAACAAGGAAACAGGCAGGCCAATGAAATGTCCGCATGATGTGATGCAAGCATTGATTGCGCACGACATGAAATAATCAGCGATGTATTGCGCAAGAAAAAACTGCTCCCTAATTCACTAATCAATTTTGATTAACTGTCCATTTCCACGAATGCTCCGATCGATATGATTCGGAATGCCTGAGTAGTAAATGTTTCCCGAAAATTCTATCAGCGCGAAAAAATATCCGTTCGTATTCACGTAAACACTATTGATGGATGAATTGTTGACGAATGCATTGTTCGACAATAAATGTTGTGCATCAATTATTCCCAATCCCTGGTTGAATACGTTGGTGACATCACTTTGACCTTTTGCGTAAATGTCGCACACACCGGTATGCGTGGCTAGCGTGACCGTATCACAATTCAAATCCAACTCAATTTTTCCCGCAGCATTTCTGTTTTCAATTTTGAAGTGTGATGTAGAAATTGTATTGACGGATTTGATATCTCCTGTTCCAAAATTTTGTATGTCTTCAAAATGCGGTGCATAAATTCTAATGGTGATTCTCTTCTTGAAAGAACGCACAAAATTGCATGTGTTGTGATTGACAATTTTCAATCTTCCGTCTTGCACTTCTGTTGAAATATCAGGCACCAGATTTTTGGGTGCAGTAATCTCTACGTAGTAAGCTGTAGTGTCGTACAATTCTATTTGTAGGTAATCTCTCAATTCAATGACATCGAATTCTTCCAACGATCGCTTTATTGTAGTGAACTCACCTGCCGACTGAATACAATCGGGCGCATTTTCTTTGTTGCAAGAAAAGAAATTGAACAGCACAATTACTATCGCGATCAACCGAACCGATAAACTCAAACTCCTTAATTTGATACTATTGAAACTCATCTCTCCATTTTACTAAACTCAAACTCTTCAATCAGTTGCCCCGCAACTATGAACGATGAACTATCATCTACATCCTCCATCCTACCCCCAACTCTCCATAGTCCGCTTTGGCGAAATGTGTTTTCAATGTCAGTTGTACAAACAAATGCTCATTGATCAAATATCGCAATCCGAACCTGTGATAAAATCTTCCGTCGATTTTATATTGATCATGAACATAAATTCCTTGTTGCATTTTCAATTCAAATTCATTGAAGTGAAGTGTGTATGAAAAAAGAATTCCATGTTGAATGGTATGGCCACTGCTTATCGGCGAATCAAGTTTTCGATTCATCAAAACCTGCAACGAACTATTGTACAACATGTCATAACCAAGACCAAATGAACTCTTATAACTCACGCGCTTTTCGCCGAGAATACTCAATACTCCCACTCCATATTTTTTGCCTGTTGGCGGAGTAATTTCCTTCACGCCACCCAATGCAGCTACGCTCACATGGTACTTTTTCCAAACAGGTATTTCCGGTTTTGAAGTCATCTCAACATTTTTATTATTGAAAGAATATCTCAGAAACACACTCGCATTGTTTGTCCCAAGATTCGGCAACTGATAAGATCCATTCGAAAAATGCGAAATGCGCAATCCTGTTCTCAATTCACTATTCTTTGACTGATACAATCTGGTTGAATACTGAAGTGTCAAAGCAACATTTCCATGAGAACCAATAACAGCGGCTTGATGATTTGTTTCAAGATTCCAGATACGCGTCACATAACCCATTCCAATTCCAAGCCCCAACCAATGTTTATGCTTTCTACTCTTCTCCAATTGCCGCGCACTAAGTTTCGACTCACTTCTGTTCAATGGAAGATTCAGCAAGTAAGAAACTGAATACTGTTGGCCAAGTTGTGATGGATTTCCTGTATTGATAAAACAAAAATCTACACCTTGCTCCGGTTGATTGTATGCATGATGCCAAAATGATTTCCCTGAAGCTTTCCGAAAAGCACCCAACTGAATACCATATGAGTGCCCTTGCACAAGGTGCTGCATGGAAGTTTGATGCGGGACGATGAAACCATAATTCGATTGCGCATAGAACGACCATGGTCTTGTGGCTGTTTCCGTATTCTGAGAAAATAACCTTGAACAAAAGCCGAGAAATGTGATAATGAAAAAAGAGCACTTCATTGTGGCGTAAAACTAATAGTACAACATTTATATGTACGCATGTTTTTTCTCTTCATTTGCAAAGCTGCCGCGTACACTTGAAGCAGCTAAATCAATTGGCATTCTAATACTTTCGATAACGAGAGTTTTGTATGTTGTGCTTTCCATCTATTTTTGGAACAAACCAAAAAAGTAATGAAGCCATTTTCCATAGCGATTGCTGCCGTCATTCTATTAATTGCATCAACTGCATTTTCTCAGACGCTCACACCGCCTGCCATTAGTTTACAGACATTCAACACGACACTTTCCTCGCCGGTGGGCATCTATCACTGTGGCGATAACAGACTATTTGTTCTTGAGCAATCACAAGCTGATATCGAAATTCTCGACACCAATGGAACATACATAGGCACTTTTCTCGATCTTACCGGATTAGTGACGACAGGCGGCGAACGCGGTTTGCTTGGGCTTGCATTTCATCCCGATTATCAGAACAACGGTTACTTTTTTGTCAATTATACCAACACGATTGGAAGTACTGTTGTTGCCCGCTATCAGGTAAGCGCCAATCCCAATATTGCAAATTCTGCTTCTGCAACAATTATTCTCACAATAGCTCAACCGTATACCAATCACAATGGTGGTCACATTGCATTTGGACCTGACGGATACTTATATATAGGTATGGGTGATGGCGGAAGTGCCGGCGATCCCGGTGGTCGCGGCCAAAATCCGCTCGAACGACTTGGTAAAATGTTGCGCATTGATATTGACAATGGTTTGCCATATACCATTCCTCCAAGCAATCCATTCTTCGGTCAATCAGATACTCTTCCCGAAATATGGTCGCTTGGTTTGCGTAATCCTTGGAAATTCAGCTTCGACAGACAAACAGGTGATCTATGGATTGGTGACGTTGGACAAGGAACTCAAGAAGAAATTGATTTTGAACCGGCGGGCTCACCGGGCGGTAAAAACTGGGGATGGAAATGCTACGAAGGCAATTTCGCATATTCCACCGGTGGCTGTCAGCCTTTGGCATTCTACGATTTCCCTGTGCAAATACATACTCATGCGCAAGGATATTGTTCAATAACCGGTGGAGTGGTTTATCGCGGACTCTCATTTCCTTCACTGAATGGCCTATACTTTTTCGTCGACTATTGTCAAGGCCAAATCATGAGTCTTTTTCCAAACGGATCAGGAGGATTTACGGAATCAAATATGTTCAACACAGGTGCAGGTGTTGTTGCTTTTGGAGAAAGCAGTAACGGAGAAGTCTATGTAGTGAAAAACACAAATACCATTTACAAACTCGTTGATACTTGTCCATTCTATCCAACTATTTCAAGCAATGGAAATGGAGATTTGGAAAGTGTTACAGGAACAAGTTACTGGTGGTATCGCGATGGAGTAATCATTCCCGGTGCTACACAATCGACCTATACTCCAACGCAAGCCGGTTCCTATTATGTACGTGTGAGCAATGGAACATGCACCCGACAATCGAATGCAGTTTCGTGGATTATCGTTGGAGGAATTGGAGGATGCACATACGGCAATGCAACGAATTACAATGCAGAAGCAGAAGTGGATGATGGCTCATGTTTATTCAGCGTCAATTGCGATTGCCCGGCCGACCTTAATGTAGATGGTGTAATTACTGTTGCTGACCTGCTGCTGTTCATTGGTGTCTTTGGAACTGATTGCAATTAACCCATGGCCGAAGTTGTTATCTTGTCATCACTTTGCTCAATGGTAAACTCGTAGAATCCAGACATTGATTCTTCTTATGAAGAATTTTAAATGAAGGTGTATTGACTTGCTTTACGCTGATTACCTTACCTGAAAACACAATCTTTACCATTGGAAACAACAACAATCAAATGGCCGGTATACGCCAAACTATCCAATGTAATCATTGGCTTGATTGCCCTATTCTACGTATTATATATTGGACAGGATATCATTGTCCCGTTCCTTTTCTCCTTGATCATAGCTATACTGCTGAATCCTATAGTCAATTATCTCTGCAGAAAACGCATGAACAGGATTCTGGCAATCACTCTAACAGTTACATTGGCCATTGTAATCATAGCTGCACTCGCATTCCTTATCATTTCGCAGATGTCAATGTTGAATGATTCGTTTCCTTTGCTCAAAGAAAAATTCGCAACGATTTCCAATGACATCATCCAGTGGATTTCCAGCAATTTCAATATTCGCACTTCCAAAATACAGCAATGGATTAAGGACACACGCACAGAAAACATACACAATATCTCGAACGTTCTTGGAAGTGCATTGATTGGAATTGGCGGCGCATTGATGCTCATGCTCCTCATTCCGGTTTACATTTTCATGATTTTGTTTTACAAACCGCTCTTACTTGAATTTGTGTCAAGACTATTCAAAAATGAGCGTAAGGACATGGTGTCCGAGGTATTGACAGAAACAAAATCACTCGTCCAATCTTATCTCATAGGTTTACTTCTCGAGGCTGCAATTGTTGCAGCATTGAATTCTTTTGGACTGCTGGTATTGGGAATACAGTATGCTATTCTATTCGGCATACTCGGAGCCTTATTGAATCTCATTCCATACATAGGTGGAATCGTTGCAACCACTTTGCCCATGCTGATAGCCATTGCCACTAAAAGTCCGATTTATGCTCTCTGGGTGTTTATCCTTTACGCGGCTGTCCAGTTTATCGACAATAATTTTATTGTTCCCAAAATTGTGGCGAGCAAAGTGAAAGTGAACGCACTCGTATCCATATTGGTTGTCATAATAGGAGGCGCAATGTGGGGCATCGCCGGAATGTTTCTCGCTATCCCTTTGACTGCGTTGGTTAAAGTAGTTTTTGACCGGATCGAACCACTACAGCCATTTGGGTTTCTCATAGGTGACAATCAGCCAGACATTGGAAAAACAATACTCGAATCTATCAAGCCGAATCTTAAGAAACACGATGAAGAATCGGCTTCGCATGACTAGGTAAAACCAAAACCCAAATCAAGCGATAGAAAATATCATTTTATTTTCGTATGTCAGTAGTGTATGAACCATCGCTTAGAATTGAGAATCGCGAGTGCTTTGTTATGAAATAATTCTCATGAGAATTCCGAGCAAATCAATCATTCTTTGAGGAAAATGAAAATCTCGTTTTGGCTCATTCGCCCAATTATGAAATAGTAGTCTTCTGAAACACCTTCAAACACTCAAGTTTTGCAACCTTCTCTATAATATTTTCAATTTCAAAAATCCATCTGTTTCAAACCGGAAATTTCTTCACATAGGAAAACTACATTCGTGAAGAACCAAATTTTTCACACATGCGGACAATTACAATTTTTACATTACTCGTGCTTCTTTTGTTTGTTTCGTGCATCAAAGAGGAACAAAAAAATATCAAGCCCTATTTCGGTGGGCGTGTTGTGTTGGTGAACTCGGGCACGCCTGTTCCTAATGCCCTTGTGCGCTTTACAAAATGGGCAAACTCTTGCTTGACGTGTCCAATGTCTTACATAGAAGTGGGCACCGACATCACAGACGAAAACGGCCATTTTGATATACCAACAGACACCGACGCTACGATGGCTATTGCATTCGGAGTAGACAGCATTTACGATCGACAAAGTGCAGAGGGAAATGTAACTGCCTACATAGAAAACGGAGGCGAGCTGAAGCTATCACTCGTG
>JAYTOA010000152.1:0-4186 GCA_043748015.1 Flavobacteriales bacterium | reverse complement strand
GCAATCCATTTGTAATGGTTAGTCTTCCTGGGCATTTCAATGATGCGCGCTTCTTTCTTTTCTGAATTTGAAGATGATTGAATATGACTCAACACGTTCGCCTTAATCTTTGATGGAGGGGCAATGCTATTCGACTGAGCATATTTGAACAACGCTGTTTCTATTTCATTCAATTCAGTGCGCAACTCCGGATACGAGGTAATGGCATCCTGAACGGACTTCATTTCCATGGCATCGCATTGACCAAGAGCATAGCGCTCTAATATTCCTGATGATATGTATTCCTTTATGTTCACGCTGTTACACCTACTTTAAAAAGTGCTCTTAATTTTATCATGGCACCTCGTGCCCTCGTTTTTACTGTACCCAGTGGTATATTATACTCATTAGCAATCTCATCTTGCGACATCCCGTTGAAGTACATCAGATCAATGATCTGGCGCTGTTCTTCCGGTAGATTTTTCACTGCTTCATTCATTCCAATCACATCCGTATTCGTATTCGATCCTGAGATGCGATTCAATATACCTACGTTATTATCCAGGTTTTGGTTTTTAGAAGCGCTCTTAAAATGTTTGGATCGTGTAAAATCAATAGCGGTATTCCTCGCAATGTTCAGCATCCATGTGAAAATGGAACCTTTTGAACCATCAAAAGAATTTCGTTTGTCCCATATCTTGATGAATGCATCCTGTAATATGTCGCTTGCCTGTTCTTCATCGGGAATGATGCGTTTGATAATACCGAACAGCGCTCCGCTGTAAGCATCATACAAAATGGCAAATTGCTCCGATGAACCATCGCGGAGCATATTCACGAAATCATATTCTGTATAATTCGGTCTTGACAAGCGGGCACAATGTAAAGAATTTCGGATTAAAAATCGATTTCTAAAGCATCAATAAAATATTTTCCTCTCCAGAAATCCAAAATCCTTTTCATTTCGTAAATCTGATTATGCTACGAAAAATCATCATCAGCTCCCTGGCCATATTCACATTCATTTTTGTTTATGCCAATTTCAGATTTGTCAATCCATCGGCACAACTGAGAAAAGTGGATGTAAGAACACTGGAGATTGAGAACTACTCAGATGTTTCCCTTCAACACTATGAAGAATTTGTGCGTTCGAATGATGCTATTCGCGCCTTCAATCTGAATAAGGAAAGCAATATCGTTGGAATTACTTATGAATACGAACGAATAAATGATGCGGAACTTATTGAATTGATCTCTTTCAACGGGCAACTCAATGTTCAAAGAAAATCTTTTGCAGAGGACAACAGACCTCAATGCCCAATGCATGGCGTTTTGGAAACGTGGGAGAAATGCATGGATGCCCTCAGGATCGTACAATAATCAAAACAACATATTCAACCTTAATTCACTAATAACATGAAAACGAAATCGACAATTATCGCAGCATTCTTAAGTATGTTATGGATGGTGTCCTGCAAAAAGGACGAAGCCACGCCACCTGTTGCAACGACTCCGGTCGCCACGCCTAATCTTTATACAAGGCTAGGTGGGATTGCGGCCATCAGCGCCGTTACCGATCAATTCCTTGCGAATGTGGTGAGCGACAATGTGATCAACAGCCGTTTCGCAGCGACGGTGGCAGATCCCTATCGCACGCAGCTACTTCGCAATAATCTGATTGACCAGATTTGCGCAGGTGCCGGCGGACCTTGCCAGTACAAAGGAAAAACAATGCTCGAAGCACACAATGGTATGATGATATCGGATGCCGAATTCAACGCTTTGGTTGGTGATTTGGTGGCATCACTCAACACATTCAATGTGCCTGCAACTGAGCAAAATGAACTTCTTACAATTCTCGGTTCATTGCAACCAGATATAGTGGGACAGTGAGGTTTTTGGTTATAGTTCCGTCATGGTGTATTTGTTCTTGGACGGTAATCGAACCCCGCGCCGCTAACGAGTGGCCGGGGTTTGTTTCTTGATGGTACTTGTAAAGTATCAACCCTTGGGCATGGAACTGACATCCATAAATACAACTTCCCACAAATGTCCATTGATGTCTTGAAAACTGCGCTGATACATCCATCCGTGGTCTTGTGTTTCTCCCGATGCATTGCCCCCATTGACCAATGCGGTATTCACCATCTCATCTACTTTTTCGCGCGTGTCAGCTGATAGGGCCATGATCACTTCTACACTTTGCTTTGTATCGCATATTTTCTTTGTGGTAAAAGTTTGAAAAAATTCCTCAACCAGCAACATCACATATGTTGTTTCATTGATGATCATGCTTGTTGCTTTGTCATCAGTGAAATCAGGATTGAAAGTGAAACCCAACTTGGTGAAAAACTCAACCGTTTGTTTGAGATTTTTTACTGGGAGATTTACGAAAAGCATTGTTGCCATGAGCAGGGAGTGTATTGGTTATTGGGTTACAAAGTTATTCCCCAAGTCATACTTATTCTTGTGGTGATAAAATTTTTCGGATTAACGGGTTACTTCGCAAAGCCCTCTCTGTTTAAGTGAATGAACTACTTTACTTTCTTTTTTTCTGGAAAAAAAAAGAACCAAAAAATTCAAGGCTGTAGAGAAAATACTTGAAATCCATGCCATCTGCGGGCTGACAAATCCCAACTCCTCCTGCTTTCAAAAAAGTCCGGTACCGATTTGCCAAGCTAAATTCCCTCCTTTTCTTTTTTGAAATCAGTCATCAAACAGGGATTTGTCTATAGCCCTGCGGTGTCAGGATTTCTACGTATTTTCTCTAAGGCCGATCCCCAACGTTTGAAGGTGCTACTTCAAGATTGAACATTCATTGAATGTAGAATTCTAAGGTGCAAAATCGCTTGGAATGTATATCCCCTAAGCATCACTCTTAACTTATACAAACAAATTCAGGCCAATGAGAAGTAACACGTTAATCCGAAAGAATTTTTATCATGAACGCTTTGATATTCTTTTTGAAATAGGAGAGAGGAATTCGGCAATGTGATAAATGCAAAAGGCATGGCTTCATGCGTATCAAGTGAGGAATGTCCCTTTCCGATCCGGTTTCCGAGGTTTCTGAAATTCCTTCTGAGCAGTTTCGTGTGAAAGCTATTTACTGAAGGCAAAGATTTTATTTCGTTTCCATTTTCAGTATCAGACTGAAGTTTTGCGGATCTTCAATAAAGGTTTGACATTGCTTCAGATAATATTGAGAAGGAACATCAACAGGGGAAATGGTCAAATATTGAGTAAAGCAATCACTCGCTTCTTTGAGTTTTTTCTCGTGAAGAAATGCAAAAGCATCCTTCCAGATTTTGGATAGTTTTACGAATGCGGCATCCTCTTTTTTTCTTTGTAATTCAAAAAGAACGACAGGTTGATCTTTTCCTTTTACGATGGCTTCACCTAGTTCTCGAAAATATAATTGATCAGAATTACACGCATTCTTAGTTGGTTCTGAAACGATAATTTCTACGGAGAAAAATTTCGTCAGACCTTCAATCCGCGCACCAACATTCACTGCATCGCCAATGACAGTATAATCGAATCTTTTCATGGAACCGATATTGCCCACTGTCATGTCGCCGGTATTGATACCAATGCCAATCCGCAATGGTGGATTTTCTTTTTCAATTTCCAGTAAATTGAATTGTTTCAGTTCATCAATCATGTCGAGTGCCACGAGGCATGCTCTATCTGCATGATCAGTCAAAGCAACAGGTGCGCCGAAGATGGCCATGATGGCATCACCAATGAATTTGTCAATCGTTCCTTTGTGTTTGAAAATGATCTCAGACATAGAGCTGAGGTAGTTGTTGAGCATTGCGACAATCTGCTGCGGATCGAGGCGTTCGGAATAGCTCGTGAAATTTCTGATATCAGAAAACAAAACGGTGAGCTCTTTTTTTTCACCACCCAGTTGAAATTTTCCCGGCTCACGTGCAATCTGTTCTACAATCTCCGGTGAAACATAAGTGCCAAATGCATTTTTCAGTTTACGACTTTTTCGTTCTCTTATAAAATAGGTGTACAAGCTCGCAAGCAAATAGGTGAGCAAGGTGAGGAGCATGAGAGTCGTGATCGGGAAGATGATATTGTACTCGGGAATGATGCGGAGTTCAAACAGAAATCTCTCGGCGAGATACAACAACAAGGCGACGCCGAATCCGATGAGAGGCTTGGTGAGTAGGAAAATGAAAACAAGAAGGACGCCTGC
>JAYTOA010000151.1:0-2357 GCA_043748015.1 Flavobacteriales bacterium | reverse complement strand
TCCCCACAGACACGTCATTGATCACCACTTCCAGCAGCCCTCCATTCCAGCCATCGCCGTAGGTATCGTGCATGGAAAGGATGTACTCGCAGCATTGGGAGTGGGAGAAAGTGGATGAGAGCATCAATGCGAAAAAGAAAACAGATTTTGGGAATGAGTTCATATGATGAGGTATGGAAAAGTTATTATTGATGTGGTAAAAATAACGGGGAGAGTGCATGAACAGTACAAGTACCCGTCAATAACAAGCCATCACCTTCTTCTGCTGGATCAAAAGTAAAATGGAAAAGCGTGATTATTATGAAGTGCTGGTGAAATGGATGGAGGCGGCATAAGAGCTACGAAGCACGCTCCACAAAATACATATCCACTTCGCCTTTATTCTTTGCATGGATTTTTCCGCGGTGTGTACAAATGAAATGCTCTTTGATCAATTCGTAAGTTCCCCCGCTGATGTTCACTTTGCCGGCTTCACAACTGCTTTCCATGCGCGCGGCAATATTCACAGTGTCGCCCCAGATGTCGTAGGCATATTTTTTCACTCCTACAATACCTGCGACAACAGGACCTGTGTGTATACCAATACGAATTTCAAAAATTTCTCTGCCGTCTTTTTCTCTTTGCTTGCGGTCCTGCAACATGAATTGTTGAATGTCCAATGCAGCACTTACAATGTCCACTGCATGGGTAGTGTTGGCAACAGGCAATCCACCGGCACACATGTATGCATCACCTATGGTTTTTATTTTCTCAATGTTGTGATTGCTGATAATGTCGTCAAACTTTTTGAAGCAGGAATGAATCTCCGCGACCAATTCCGATGGCGTAAGCCTCTCTGATATCTGCGTAAAATTTTTGAAGTCGGTAAACATGACTGTTATGTGGTCAAACAGTTTTGCTTCTGCGCTTCCTTTCATTTTAAGTTCCTCGGCCACTTCTTCGGGAAGAATATTGAGCAGCAATTCATCGCTTAGTTTTTTTCCTGCATTGATTTTATTTCGCTGAGTAAAAAACACGACGGCAAATAAGAGAATCACCACAAATCCGCCAACGAACGCATTGCGAATAATTTTCTGCTTACTGATCTCCTTTTCATTCAATGCAATTTGGGCTTCCTTCTTTTCGCTTTCATACTTCTCTTGCACATCAGCTATGGCCCTCACTTTTTCCGTATTGATAAGTGAGTCACTTAGCAACTGAAATATCCTCATCGTTTTATAAGCGCTATCGGGCATTCCCCCTAAATACAAACATTCACTGCGCGTATTGGCGATGGCCACTGCCATCTCAAGGTCCTTTATTTCATTCACCAGCACCTGAGCACTGTCCAGATAATTCAAAGCTTCATTGTACTTTTTCTGGTCGCGTAGTGATATGGAAATATTGGAAAACAAAATAAGCTGAGCACCCTTATCACCCATCTTCCTTGCCATAGAGATCGCCAGTTTTTGATACATAGTGCAACTGTCGAGATATGTTTTAGCATTCTCGCTTTCAGCCTTCATACAGAAAAATGCAGCAAGATTCGTGTACGCATCCATCTCATCCGACAGAATATTTTCTTCAATGGCATTTGAAAGTATGTCGCGGAATGCCTGCAATGCGCCTGCTTGATCGTCCATGTAGGCAAGGGCGATTGCGCGATTCGTATACAATCCATTGTGTGAAATTGAATAGGGCCATTTCTTATTCCAGGCTTTGAGAGATTTTTCGCAGAGATCTTTTACCTTGTCAAATTCGCCGAGACTAAGCCATGCATTGCCAAGATTCACATGGATAGACATGAGCACAAGACTGTCGCAATTTTTATTGAAAAACTTCAACCCTTCCTGAGCCACAAAAATGGCGGAGTCGTTTTGACCCAATACATTATAGCAGTGACTTCTCCAAGATTGAATGCGCGCCGCCTTGCAAATTTCTTTGTGACTTAAAAAAATTGTGAGAGCCTCATCCAATTCTTTCATGGCGAAAACCACATCAGTAATTTTCCTGTTATCGTAAGCTTGATAGATACTATCAGCCCACGTCAGCGAATGCGGCTCGAGACTTTTCACATCGGGCTGAGCAAAGAGCACCGAAGGAATCAAGAAAAAGAGAAATAGTAAATTTTCTTTTTTCATCTTGGCAAAGGTCAATTCGTCGATAAAGGTCGACAAGAATGACTATGAAATGAATAGGAATTTTTAAAATGATCCGCGACAATTATCCCTCACGAGATGCTTCAAGTTGATTCAAAATCAAAACGACATCACTGTTGAGTATTGAATTATCTTTAAGAATAGGAGATTCCTCAGTACGTATCGGAATCACAACGTGCATTGTGAATAGCAGTGTGTCCCTTGCTCCTGCTCGTTTTC
>JAYTOA010000150.1:0-4903 GCA_043748015.1 Flavobacteriales bacterium | reverse complement strand
TGTTATTCCTGATGTGATTGATTTCGGTGAATGTGCTATGCCACTCGGTATTGCACTCTTGGAAAGTGGTTGTACTATGATGAGTGGTTGCGGTTATATTGGGCAGAATGGGTATGATTATTCTGCGCTGTTTTTTACTTCTATGGAAGCATGTGCCGGCTATTGCGAAAACGTTGTTAGTGATTGTATCGATCCTTCATTGATTGATCCCAGCGTGTTTTGCATTGCCATCTGGGATCCAGTTTGCGGTTGTAACAATATCACTTACGGCAATTCCTGCCTCGCTACATATGGTGGAGGTGTTACTTCTTACACTGCTGGAGAATGTGGCAATGCAGTGAATCAATTGAATGTATCTGATGTAAGTGTTTTTCCTAATCCGGCGCGTACACAACTCAACATTATTTTGCCGACCACAGATCTTGTTGTCATTTCAATTCGAAATATGGAAGGCCAATTGCTATCATCTAAAAGACAAATTGGGAATAGAGCAGTCCTTGATGTTTCAAATTTGTCGCAAGGAATTTATATGATTGAAATTGCTCGCGAATCAGGTATTGTTGTGCACAAGCAATTCGTCGTCGAGTAATGCCAAGCTATGGCCGGCTATAGATCGGCTGAATTCTTTTTGAGGTGCGATGCCAAAACATCCATCACTGATGGATAAGTGTTTTTTTTGACAATTTCCAATTGATCCGCTTTTAGCCATTGGGTTTTTGTTATTCCCTCAGCCAGTTGCGGTGCCGGAGTTTTCGTTCCCGCATAGGCCATCAGATACCATTCGGTTGCTTTTAGGATCGGCAGTCCTTTTTGAATGTAAGTGTGCCATGTTGTACATAACTTCTGAATTGGCTGTAGCGGCGCAATGGAGCATTCTTCTTCTACTTCACGCAAGGCTCCTTCCACGAGTGTTTCTCCATCTTCGACCTTGCCTTTGGGTAAATCCCATTTTTCCATTCTGTAAATGAAAAGCAGCTCATGCTTTGCGTTGAGAACCAATCCACCGGCAGCTTGCACAAATTCAAATTGCTTAGAAAATGTTTTCCATGCGGCTTCAACATCCTTGCATTGAACATAAATGCTTTTTGCGCCTTTAGCAATGGCACTTTCTATTAACAGCGTATCATGTTTGCCGTTAGAATCGAATACAGCAATGCCTTTTCCACTTGGTAAAGCGTTGTGTTCGTCTTGTGTAAAAAATACAGGACGATTTGCGAAATAAACTTTATAATTTTGAGCCATGCAAAGTCAAGAGAGCGCGCTAAATGTAGCTGAATTCCTGTTGAAGATTAGAGCAGTTGAATTAAAACCTGAAAATCCGTTTACCTGGGCATCCGGCTTGAAGTCGCCTATTTATTGCGATAATCGTAAAACTTTGTCCTATCCGAAAATCAGAACTTTTCTTAGGCAGGAATTTCTGACAACAATTGAGGCCAATTATGGCAAGCCGGATGTAATAGCGGGCGTGGCCACAGGCGGCATAGCGCTCGGTGCGTTGATAGCTCAGGCAATGGAACTTCCGTTTGTTTATGTTAGAAGTGAGGCGAAAAGTCACGGGCTTGGCAATCAAATTGAAGGCGTCATTGAAGAGGGGCAACGCGTTGTTGTGATCGAAGATCTTATTTCGACTGGTGGAAGCAGCCTCAATGCGGTGCGTGCTCTGCGTGAAGCGAAAGCAAGAATTCTTGGAATGGTCGCCATCTTCACTTATGGTTTTGATAATGCCAAAGACAATTTTAAAGAAGCAAAGTGCAAACTCAACACACTTACTGATTATGATACTTTGCTGAAGCAAGCATTGAATTCTCATTACATCACAGAGAAACAATTGACTGCGCTGAAAACATGGCGAAAAAATCCTGCTGCATGGAGTGAGTCGTTTTCATTAAGTGTTCAGGAGTAATCTGAACAAGTTCAAGTTATGGTTTAAATTAAAATCCGATGGGAAGTGAATTTTTCCTTCACGTATTATGACTAAAATAGAAAGTAAAAAAACAGAAGCGAATGCGCCGGCACAAAAGGTGTTTGAATTTCTTCTGGACATGAACAATATTGAAAAACTTCTTCCGGAGGGTAAATATTCTGAGTGGAAAAGCGACGGGAATTCGTGTTCGTTCAAAATGCAAAAGGCATATTACATAGGATTGCAGAACCTTTCGTCGGAACCATATACTGGAGTGAAATATGAAAGCACGCAAGGCACTCCTTTTCCGTTCACACTTGACGTATCACTTGTGGAAGAAAATGGAAGCACCACTGCGCAACTATTGTGTGAAGCGCAAATCAACCCATTTCTGGAGATGATGGTGAAAGGGCCATTGAAAAATTTATTCGATTATATGGCGGATAAACTTTCTTCAGAATTTTCAAGCAACGCCTGATAATTATTTGTCGTAGTAACCCAAAATCTCCAATACGTCTTTGGGCTTTTGTTCATGAGCCCATAGCTTGTATTTGAGTTTTCCTTTGGCATCGCGATCAATCAGAATGTGTTTCGGCTGAGGGACAAGGCAATGATGTATTCCGCCAAAACCTCCCAGTGTATCCTGGTAAGCTCCTGTATTGAAAAAACCAATGTATTGATCCTGATCAGGATAATACTTGGGCATATAAATAGCGTTGGTATGCTGTTCAGAATTGTAATAATCATCACTATCGCAGGTAAGCCCACCAAGAAAAACGCGCTCGTAATTTTCGTTCCAATTGTTCACCGGCAACATCACAAAACGTTTATTGATAGCCCAACTATCGGGAAGAGTGGTCATGAATGATGAATCAATCATATTCCATTTTTCACGATCATTCTGCTCTTTCTGATAAAGTATTTTATAAATCGCTCCACCGCTTTCACCTACTGTAAAAGAACCAAACTCGGTGTAGATATGTGGAACCGGCACCCCAGCTTCGTCACAAGCAGTTTTCACCTGACGTAAAATTTCTGTTACCATGTATTGATAATCGAAATTGAAAGCCAGCGAATTCTTAATTGGAAATCCACCGCCTATATTAAGACTGTCTACCGTCGGGCAAATTTCACGTAGTTCACAATACACCTTCAGACATTTTACCAATTCATTCCAATAATAGGATGTGTCCTTGATGCCGGAATTGATAAAGAAGTGAAGCATCTTCAATCTCAAATGTGGATTGTCATGGATTGATTTTTTATAAAAACGAACAATGTCTTTATATCCAATTCCCAGTCTGGAGGTGTAAAATTCAAACTTCGGCTCTTCCTCACTAGCAATGCGGATACCGATATTCATCTGCTCTGTAACAAGATTTTCGAATGTCTCGAATTCATACTTGTTGTCGATTACAGAAATAATATCCTTGTAACCGTCAGCATGAAGATCAAATATTTTGTTGACGTATTCTTCTTTTTTGAAACCATTGCAGATGATGCGCTGTGTCTTTTTTACTTTACCCAAAGTTCCAAGCCTGCGAATGAGATCAATGTCATAGCCTGAGGATGTCTCAAGGTGAATGTTGTTCTTCAAAGCCTCTTCAAGTACATATCGAAAATGCGAACTTTTGGTGCAATAGCAATAGTGATATTCGCCCTCATAACCCACTTCAATACGGGCTTTAGTAAACCAATCTTTTGCGCGTTGAATGTTGTGACTGATTTTAGGCAGGTAAGTGAATTTTAATGGAGAACCATATTTCTCCACCAATTCCATCAGCGGAATATCATGAAAGTGAAGATTGTCCTTGTCGAGTTTGAACTCGTCTTGTGGCCAGTCAAATGTCTGTTCTACAAGATCGATGTATTTTGTTTTCATCCGGAATCGAGAGTCTGAAATTGAATTGAAGATTGATTGAGCGATGCTGAAATAGTTTCAGCAATTGTCAATCAAATCAAACTCTGATGAAAATATGCTCCGGTTCGAATTGACAGTTTTTCATTACGCTTTATGCTTGTAAAAATGCACAGTGCAATTTTAGACCAAAGTTGGATTGGACGGCCAGTTTTTTTCAACGTTGCGTTGAGCTTCTTTCAATCCGTTTACAACCATCTTTTCTTCCTGAAATAAATCATCATTCCCATAACAATCACCAACATGAATCCAATTACCAAAAAGTAGCCGTTGGGCCAATGAGTTTCAGGCATATTGTCGAAATTCATTCCATAAACTCCTACAATAAAAGTGAGTGGAACGAAAATAGTCGTGATAATAGTGAGCACCTTAATGATCTGATTCATCTTCATCCCCAGATTGCTATGGTAGAGATCGAGTAGGTTGACAATCATTTCACGGTACATCGCCAGATTTTCTGACTCGTAAATGATGTGATCATAAAGATCACGATAGTATTTGGCCATCTCCTCATCTAGCTCACGGGCCATACTGTTGATGGCTTCTTTCAACGGATCAATACTGCGCTTGAAATCCAACAATTCTTTTCGAAGATTGAGTATCCGTTGCAAAGTGAATTCAGACGGCCTTTTCACAACGACATCTTCCAGCAACTCAATTTTTTTGGCGAGCTTTTCACTCATCGAAATATAATTGTCGACAACTGTATCGAGTATGAGATAAGTGAGATAGTAAGCGTCTTTATTCCTGACACGCCCTTTCGATGTTCTGATACGATCGCGAATTCCATTGAAACTGTCGCCCGGCCTTTCCTGAAACATCAGCATGTATTTTTCGCCTACTATGATGGAGAGTTGCTCTACATCAAGCAAATTGCTATGCGGGTCGAGCTCAAGCATTTTTAACGTGATGAAGGTATAGCCGTCGAAAAATTCAACTTTAGGTCGACTGGTGCTGTTCATCACATCTTCAAGAACAAGTATGTGAATGCCGAATTTTTTACCAATTTCTTCCACCAATTCGCTGTTGTGAATTCCGTCAACATCCAACCATGAAACTGATTCTGTTTGCGCCAAACCGTC
>JAYTOA010000149.1:0-10879 GCA_043748015.1 Flavobacteriales bacterium | reverse complement strand
CAACCTAATGAAGGCTGACGACCTTGGTAATTAGCCAGCTTTCGTTTTCGTTCTTCCACATAATGATGAATTTTGAAGCATGAGGAACGGCATCCGGTTCTTGATTGTTATGAAATAGATGCATTCCCATTTCGATAGCTCCAAAATTGTTTATGGGATAAACTTCAATACTTCCCTTCACCAATTCTCTGGTGACCTTTCCGCATATATTATTTTCAGTGCCGCCCAGAATATCTTGTTTTGATGTCATCAACCCACCCTTATCGTGATAAAACTCAATATCGTCCGCGTAAATCTCCGCTTGCTTTATCAGATCACAAGTATTGTAAGCCATAAAAAAAACGCTGTCCATGGCAACGATATTCTGATACAATTCTATGTCATCAGGGATGTATGTCTCACAAGTTGATGTGTCAGCTTTGTTTCCCGATTGACAAGAAAAAAAAATTTGGGAAATCACCACAAACAAAACAATAAAGCGATTCATTTTTTTCATAAATTAAATAGCCTAAAGGCATTTGAATGAAGAACCTTAATCATTAATCAGAGGCCATACATTTTCTGACCATTGTAAGAATTCGTATATATATTTCGGTGCAGGGCGTGCGATGTCTCCGCAAAAAATGCGGCAATGAGCAATATCGTTCATTGCAAATACATAGAAGAAAAATACCGGCTAACTTTCGGTCAAATGTATTCACACCTGTCCTTCATCAACAATTACTTTCGCTTCAACAAAAACAAAGCGCATTGAACAATATCGCACTCATCACTGGAGCTACTTCCGGATTTGGAAAAGCCATTGCAGAAATATTCGCACTGAATGGCTGGAACCTGATAATTACCGGAAGGAGAAACGACCGACTCATAGAAATTCAAACTTCACTACAAGTGCAATTCAAGATAGATGTGAACACCTCTTGTTTCGATGTGCGCAACAACGAAGAAGTAAAACAAAACCTCGAGATATTACCTGCAGAATGGAAGCAGATCGATGTCCTGGTCAACAACGCCGGACTTGCACTTGGTCGCGAGCCTTTTCACGAAGGACGAACAGATCAATGGGATCAAATGATCGACACGAATGTGAAAGGATTGATGTACGTCACTCGTGTAGTTTCACCTTGGATGATCGCAAGAAAACACGGAACCATCATCAACATCGGATCGATAGCCGGTAAAGAAGCATACCCGGGAGGCAATGTTTACAGCGCTTCAAAATTCGCTGTGGATGCACTGACGAAAAACATGCGTATTGATTTTTTGCCGCACAATATTCGCGTCACGCAAATTTCTCCGGGTGCAGCGGAAACTGAATTCGGTATCGTTCGCTTCGAGGGTGATGAAACCAAAGCCAAATCGGTATACCACGGTTTTACACCGTTAGTTGCGCAGGATATTGCAGAAGCCGCATGGTTTATAGCGTCGCGCCCTGCACATGTCTGCATCAATGATCTGGTGATTATGGCGACGGCGCAAGCGAATGCAACGATGCTTCACCGAGGTAGTTGATACTAAAAGTGTGAGGGAGAGTGTGGGCCAACAGAGTTTGGAACGCGCTCTACAAAGTGGAGCGATCCTGATGACTCTGCCTCACATTCACACTTCTTATCTACTTACTTTCGAGCCATGAATTACCGTCACTTCTATTTCCTGATCGTTGCCTTATCAACCACAATTATTTCCTCTTGCCACTTCAAAAGCAAAGAAGCCGATCTCATCCTTCACAATGCAGTAATCTTTACTGTCGATGATCAATTTTCAACAAAGGAAGCCATGGCTATTAAAGACGGAAAGATCATCGCTATTGGTCCGGAAAGAGAGATACTGAACGAATACAGCGCGAAAGAAGTAATAGACTGCGGCAAAAAATTTATCTACCCCGGATTTATAGATGCGCATTGTCACTTCCTAGGATACGGTCGCACATTGCAGGAGGTAAATCTTGTCGATGCAAATTCTTTTGAAGAAGTGATTACGCGAGTTGTTGCTTTCAATAACGAACAACATCCCCAATGGATCAGAGGAAGAGGTTGGGATCAAAACGATTGGCCGGAAACGGATTTTCCAACGAAAGAAAAACTGGATAGTTTGTTTCCCGATACACCTGTGGTATTGCGTCGCATCGACGGTCATGCCATGCTGGTGAATCAAATCGTGCTCGATCTCGCCGGTATAAAATCCGATGTCGGAATAAAAGGCGGTGAAGTGAAAATGCTCAACGGAAAACCGACGGGCATTCTTATAGACAATGCGATGCTTGCGGTTGAAAAAATCATTCCTCAGCCGTCGAAAGAATTTGATACGCGCGCATTGCTCGATGCACAAAAAAATTGTTTCGATGTTGGTCTCACTACTGTCGATGATGCTGGAATCATGAAAGCAGATGTCGATCTCATAAAAGAACTGCATGCATCAGGTCAATTGAAAATGCGCATCTATGCCATGCTTTCAGACGACACATTGAACTTCAATCATTATTTGGAAGCAGGGATCGACACTTCAGATTTACTCACCGTTCGCGCTTTTAAATTTTATGCTGATGGGGCATTGGGTTCTCGCGGCGCATGTCTGCTCGCGCCATACGCAGATGTGATGCCCGGACAAATGACAGGTTTTCTTCTCGATAGCATCAATCACTTTCGCATGCGTGCTTTTGATCTGCGCGAGAAAGGATTTCAGATGTGTACGCACGCGATTGGTGACAGCGCAAATCGAGTAATGCTAAATATTTACGCTGAAGCCACTGATGGCTTAACAGATCACAGATGGCGCATAGAACACGCGCAAGTGGTTCACAAAGACGACATCAACAGATTTGGCTTGAATCATATCATACCGAGTGTGCAACCAACGCATGCGACGAGTGACATGCCATGGGCGATCTATCGTCTTGGTCAAAGCAGAATGATGCGCGCATACACCTATCGTGAATTGAAAGAGCAAAATGGAATGATAGCATTGGGAACAGATTTTCCCGTTGAAGACATTTCACCCATCCTCACCTACTATGCAGCAGTGAGCAGAAAAGATTTGAAAGGTCAACCGTCGGAAGGTTTTCAAAAGGAAAATGCATTGAGTCGTGAAGATGCGTTGCGCGGAATCACCATTTGGCCTGCAGTTTCAAATTTTGAAGAAGAGAAAAAAGGAAGTCTTGAAGTAGGAAAATTCGCCGACATTGTATTGCTTGATAAAAATCTTCTCACATGTGATGAAAAAGATATTCCAAATGCGAAAGTGCTGTTGACGGTTGTTGGTGGGAAAGTGGTGGTGAGAAAGTGATACAGGTATACAGGATTATAGGATTATAGCTGTGTAAACTTGTCCTCATTCATCAAAGTATAGAATATGACCAAGCCAAAAGTTGAATGGGAATAATCTTCCAATTGAGATTCATTCGAAGTAGCGGTTCTTATCGCTCAGACTGTATCCTCAAATCAAAAATCACAAATCTTCAACTCTCCAAATCATCCAATCATTAAATCACTAAATGCTTTAGTGTCTACTGCCGCGTCTTGAGCCTCCCCAGATAACGCTTCTCTCACCTACTCTAGCGCCAAGTGGTTCAGCAAGTCTTCGGAGTTCCGAAAAAGCGTTGACAGCTCTTCCGAATGGTCGAGTGAAAATTCCGGTCGCCCATTCTTCATCTCTATTCTGACCAATAGGCCAAACTTGATAGTGCAAATGATTGCTTCCACCGGAAGCTGCAGAACCTGTGTTCGAAACAAAACCCAACCTTGTACCGGCAACAATGCACGACCCGGGAGCAACTAAAGGTGAAGTGCCCATGTGAGCATAGTAGTGCGCGTATCCCTGCGGATCAATTACAACGACAACATTTCCACCGCGATCTGACCAACCACAACCGGACATTACACGACGATCGCGTTGTGTCACCCACTGATGAATCACCATTCCATTTGTTGCGCTCACGATACTTGTTCCTGCCGGTGCACCAATATCAATTGCCGAGTGGCCAAGTTCATGACGCGCATCACCAAAACCATCGTGAAAGGAAATGTGCTCGGCTTCTCTTGGAATTACCAGTGGGAATGTGACTAAATGTACAGGCATGTTTTCGATCCGAAAATTAGTAGAAATTAGTAAGCGCGTGCAAACAAAACTCTTCCTTCACTTGGCTTGCCGCTCACCATGCACTTCCCGGGTTCCTTCACCATGTCAAAAGGAATACAGCGTATTGTTGCTTTCGTTTCTGTTTTTACTTTCTCCTCCGTCTCATTCGTTCCATCCCAATGCGCTAAGAAGAATCCGCCTTTTTCATCCAGCAACTTTTTGAATTCCTCGTAAGAATCAACAGGTGTGATATGCGACTGCTGATAGCTCAACGCTTCATTGTAAAGATTTTCCTGAATGTCTTTCAATAGCTGTTCGATATGTTCAACTGCATCCGCTTGTTGTATCGTATACTTTACACCAGTGTCTCTTCGCGCAATTTCGATGGTGCCATTTTCCATATCCTTCGGTCCGATAGCCATACGCACGGGAACGCCCTTCAGTTCGTATTCAGCAAATTTCCATCCGCTTCGTTTGGTATCGTCGTTGTCGAATTTCACGCTGATGTTTTTTGCTTTCAATCCATCCATCATCGGTTTCACTTTATCCGCAATCGTTGCAAGTTGTTCTTCCCCTTTATAAATTGGAACAATTACAACGTGAATCGGTGCAAGCATCGGTGGAAGTCGCAATCCATTATCGTCACTGTGTGTCATAATTAAAGCACCCATCAATCTGGTTGAAACACCCCAGGATGTTGCCCATACATAATCCATCACACCTTCTTTAGAAGTGAATTTCACATCGAATGCTTTCGCAAAATTCTGCCCAAGAAAATGCGAAGTACCAGCTTGCAACGCTTTTCCATCCTGCATCAACGCTTCAATGCACATCGTATCCAACGCGCCTGCAAAACGTTCACTTTCTGACTTGCTTCCCTTGATTACAGGCATCGCCATCCACTTCTCAGCGAAAGTTGCATAAACATCGAGCATGCGGGTAGTTTCTTCAATTGCTTCCGTTGAAGTTGAATGTGCAGTGTGACCTTCCTGCCATAAAAATTCTGCCGTACGCAAAAACAAACGCGTGCGCATTTCCCATCGCACCACATTCGCCCATTGATTAATCAAGATTGGTAGGTCGCGATAGCTTTGAATCCATCCGCGGTATGTGTTCCAAATAATTGCTTCACTTGTTGGACGAACGATCAGTTCTTCTTCCAGCTTTGAATCGGGATCGACCATCAGTTTTCCCTTCTCATCAGGATTTGCTTTCAACCTGTAATGTGTAACTACGGCGCATTCTTTTGCGAAACCTTCCGCGTGTCCTTCTTCCTTTTCAAGAAAACTTCTAGGTACGAAAAGTGGAAAATAGGCGTTTTGATGACCGGTATCCTTGAACATTTTATCGAGTGCATCGCGCATCTTTTCCCAGATTGCGAAACCATAAGGCTTGATAACCATGCATCCGCGAACGGCACTGTGCTCTGCGAGATCAGCATTGATAACGAGTTCATTGTACCACTTTGAATAATCTGTTGCTCTTGAAGTTAGTTTATCGGCCATCGTGTATTGGTATGGTAGTTGATTTAAAAAACGCGCTCAAAAGTAAGTCGTTGATAAACCTTTTTGAGGACAAAGTGTCTAAGAGATGTGCAAAACATGATTTTTAAAAAATCCAAATTGCGATGATAACCTCAACAATCACAACTATCTTTGAGAAATAGGTAGAACATTTTATAAAATAATTGCCATGAAAAACTCACTTTTATTTATCGTACTTATCAGCATTGCACTTTTCTCGTGCAAGCCAAATAAGTATGCTACCAGTGGCGGGAAATATGAGAGCGACGACGCTTACTATCAACCTAACGACAAGTATATTTCAGATTTTGCGTTGGTGGATGATGAAGCGAGAATGGACAATTCTACTTCCTCACAGCAGCCGGAAGTAGATTCAAACACGAACACCAACCAAGACGATTATTATAGCGGAAATTCGGATACATCAAGTGACATCACCACAGGCAATACTTATAACTATTACGGCAACGTAAATCAGAGTCCATGGAATTACGGTGGCTATGGCTGCAACAATGGATTCGGCAATTACGGTTACGGATCATTCTCTAATTGGCCACAATCTTCCGTTTGTCTGGGCTGGAGTCCTTGGTCCGGCTGGAACACAAGTTTTAATTTTGGATACAACTGGGGATATTCGCCTTACTATGGTGGATGGAACAACGGCTGGTATTCTCCATACTACGGCATGGGCTGTTTCAATCAGTGGGGATACAATACATGGTATTCACCGTATAACTTTAATAACCCATATTTTGGATTCAATAATCCATACTATGGAGGTTATTACAATGGTAGTTTTTGGGGTGATGGCGATGCATATGCGAACACCATACATGGACATCACAATCCTTTGGCTACAACCACAGCTGTAAATTCGACTTATGGTAATGACGTATTCTATAGTGGCCGCAACGACAAGCCGATGTTTGCCAATGATCCTTCAGTTTCAAGTATATCGTCAAGACCTTCGAAACAAGAACCGACAATCATTGAGTCCACGAATATTAGTCCTACAGCTACTTCTGAAAAACTGCCGCCTGCAGTTCAGCCAACAGCCGGCGCAACAAAACCATCGTATGCGAGTGCACCGTCCAATAACATAGTGTCTTTAAATCCGGGTCCAGTAGGCAATACAAGCGTTTTTACAACTCAAATGCAATCGGCGGAAAAACCTCGTCCAACATACACTCAGGAAAACACAAGGCCTGTGATTAAAGATACGCCTTCATCTCGCCCTTCGCGCGATATACCGCAATCAACGAATTATCAGAAGCCTGCATATTCTTCTCCAAGTACACGTCCGGATAGGAGCAATCCAACTCCACAATACAGCAATCCAGAAAGAGACATTCAACCAGCAAGAGCAGAGCCTCATCCACAAAGACAGGAACGTCCACAAGTACGTCCCCAACAAAAGGAACCACGGGCTCCTCAACCAACAGTGAAACCGGATAAAGACTCACCCGCAAAAGTCCCTCAAGGCAATAGTAAAGGCGGTGGATTCAGTCCTTCTCCTTCAAGTCGTGAAGGTTCTCCGGCAGGTGGCGGAGGTGGAAAAACCGGAGGTGGTGGTACCATCACAGGGCCAAGGAAGAAATAGTCTTCTACTACTTTATTGTATTCATTAAAACCATTTCGAACTTTGAAAAGCAACATTCACAAAATAATTCTATGTGCAATTGCAATTGCTTCGACAATTTCAACGCTTGCACAGAATGAGGTGGATGCGTTGCGCTATTCATTAAAGGAATCACCATATACCGCAAGATCACTTGGTGCCGGTGGCAGCTTCGGCGCTGTAGGTGCCGATCTTAGTAATTTCTTCAATAATCCAGCAGGACTTGGTATGTACAAGCGCGGCGGCTTAGAATTTTCGCTCGGACTTACGGATCAATTTGCACACAGTACTTATATGGGGACAGGAGCCGATAATTCAAAGACGCACGTAAATTTAAATAACATTGGAATGATCGGGAGTCAGAAACCACAGAATAAAGACTGGCCTTCATTCAATTTTGGTGTTGCACATGCAAAGACAAATAATTTTTATGAGAATATAAGCATCAAAGGAACTTCGGAGAGTTCACTCATGACGCCATTCGCTATTCAAGCTAACGGAATACGCCCGGAAGATCTTTATGACTACTTTCCATTTACTGCCGGACTTGCCTACGACTCGGGTGCAATAGCACCAACGGATACTACAGGGCAACATTATGAGCCATTGAGCACCGGTCAAATTCAACAAGCCAAATCAATCGAACGAACAGGATCACAAGGTGAAACGGCCTTTGGTTTTGGAACGAATTTCAAAGACCTGATCTACTTTGGCATGACAGTTAATTTTCAAAGTATAAGATTCCTTGAGAAGACCAGTTACACTGAAAAATATGAAACCACTCAACCGATCGGCTCCATACTTTACAAAGAAACATTGCGATCGGATGGCACAAGTGTGAATGCGAAATTCGGATTTCTGATTAAGCCATCTCCCTGGTTGCGCGCCGGCGTTGCTTATCACACGAGATCGAGAATTCTATTGCATGAAACGTATGAGACAGAGATGAGCACAAAGCAGGCTTCGAGTAACAATCTCGGTCCTACTTATTCATCACCACAATTAATTACGGATTATGTTGTGCGAACGCCCTCTGTTTTAATGGCCAATGCAGCATTCATCATGGGTAAAATTGGTATTGTCAGCGCTGATTATGAATACACGAGCTACGATCGTATCAAGATGCGTGGTTCCGCAGCCAATGATTATGACTATGCTTATGAGAACAATGTGATTGGAACCATTTATAGAAGCACACACAAAGTGCGGGCTGGAGTCGAAATTCGGTTGCTCAGCAATTACTACTTGCGCGGTGGCGCTATGTATCAGCAAAGTCCATTGGTGAGTGACGTGGGCGGAATCAACAATCCAAGCATCACTTACACCGGAGGCTTAGGATTTCGCAATGATTATTTCTTCGTAGATCTTGGTCTAGGATTCAGCAAACGTGAAGCAAACTATTATCTGTACGACCCGAGATTTGTTGAACCGGCCAACATCAAAACAAATTACAACACAGGTGTATTGTCAATTGGATATCGATTCTAAAACACTGCGTTGCTTTCAGACTAAAAAATAAATCGGATTACCGGCATAGAATTCCTGACTGCAAAGGCGCGTAGGAAATTCACGCAAATTCACAAAGCATCGTTTCTCAAAATGAACAATGGTGTACATTTTAGTATTGAACATTTATAATATTATGTATGAAACAAAAATGACCGTGATTAGAATTATTCAATTCATATGAGTCAAACCACATGGTGTCTTTGCGTGAATTTGCTTTTCCGACTCACTGTCTACAACGCCTTGCGATTTAAGTCGGCAAACCGAAAAATGAAATCGCTCTACACATCACTTGTGTAAACGCTCTTCCCGTAGATATTTCCTTATTGCATAATGACCAAGATAAATCAATGGTGTCAATGCAATCGCAATCAATAATTTGAGAAAATAGTTAGTAGGTGCAATTTTAAGGAAGGCTGAAAATGATAACGTCCCGGGCAATACAAATCCGATATACATTACAATAAAGGAATCAAAAAGTTGAGAAATAACCGTTGATCCGGTGCTTCGCAGCCAAATCATTCTGTTACCCGTTTTACTTTTTATCCAGGCAAACAAAGTCGCATCAAGAATTTGTGAAAACAGAAATGCGGTGATACTTCCAACTATAACCCATCGGCTTTGACCAAAGACCTTATTGAACTCCTGATCATTCGCAGTAAAAGAACTTACCTCAGTATTTGCCGGAATAGCCATGGAGAAAACGATAATCAGAAAACAATATCCAATCAGTACAGATGTAATCCATGAAAGTCTTTTGATAGTTTGTTTACCGTAAAATTCATTGATGAGATCAGTAACAAGAAAAACAAATGGCCAAGGCAACACGCCGATGATGGTAACGAAAGGACCAATTTCATTTCCGAAAAAATTGAATGAAATTGGAATATTGATAAGCTTATTGCTGATGAGTTCTGCTGTCACGGCATTGGTCACAAAGAAACCTGCCAACGCAATAAACAGCCATTGGCGACGAGTGCTGGATGTGCTAATCAATGACATAGGAATTGGCTTCTTCTCATACTAAAAACAACGAATTTATTTAGTTCGTTTGCATCCAACATCACAGCCCGATCTTTTTTGTGACAATGTTTTTTGAATTCTCTTCTTGCCAACGAATCACATATATTCCACTGGCCCATTCTTCGGTCGAAATCTTCATCGCTCCTTGAATGCGAGTGCTCATTACGATCCTTCCCTTTGCATCAAAAATAATTAGTTCGCCGCTTGAATTATCTGAATTAAACAACAACATGTTGCTAGTTTGAGTAATGCTGACAGCGTCTAACTCGCTTTCTTCAATGCTCACCAAACCTGTCCTTACAGCCCACGCATAATCACCAGGCAACACATGGTTGATATCTATTCGACCTGTCCAGTTTGTAAGGCCGGGAAATGTCACCACAGTAAAGTCCGACCATACCTGCCAAGGCGAAGCTCCGTCGGGACGGTAAACAACAATCAAACTGTCCTCATTCAAACCTTGATTGGCTACATACTGAAAAAACAATGGATCGAAATAATTGGTTTGCGTTTGATTTCCATAATACAAAATAGACGTCTTGAAATCCACATTCTGCGCTACACCATCGTGATAAACCCTCCACCAGCGATCAGGAGAAATATAATATTCCACCTGCGATTGATTTTCATCAGCTGCGGCCAAGTGATTTTCCACGCGAACAAAAACAGAATCAGCAGATCCCATGTCGAGCATATTGAAAGACATCTCAGCAAATGTGAAGTTGTTATTTCCCGTATTATAAATTGTCTTGTTTTCTGCTAAAACAGCTTGAGAAATCCCCTCGTCTTCATTCAGAAAAAACGTAACGGGAACAAAAGAAGAAGGAAGATCCATCATCACTTCATTAGTGCCTCCGGATAGATGGACAACAACATTCACTCGCTCACCTCCAGCGTCGACAGCTGTCAATTGCATAGGAACATTCATGTAGTCACTGGCAGCATAGTGCGAATGTTGCTCCACATTCACTTGCCATTGTGTTGAATTAATTTGTGAGAAATCACGTACGCGAAACTCTGGAAAGCCGCTTTCAAAAATCCAATTGGCAAAAAACTCGGTGAGATTTTCATTGGTATAGGTCTGAAAAAAGTCGCGCAGATTTTCACTGCCTACATCAGAAAATTGATACTCATC
>JAYTOA010000148.1:0-5823 GCA_043748015.1 Flavobacteriales bacterium | reverse complement strand
ATGAACAGTTTTCATCTTGCCGCTCTACTCTACCGTGAAACAAAAAAAAAGGCCGCCCTTTCAGACAGCCTCTCTTCAATATTGAAATTTTATCTTATTGCTTCGTGCAAGTTGCTGTGCAGGCATCTGAATCCGTACCCCATACCAGCGAATAACTAATCGTCATGATGTTGCCACTGATTTGACCAGAACCGCTAGCAGTAACAGCTCCAAGACCAGTGATATTGATGATCTGATTAGGAATAGTGATGGAGGAACCACTAACAGTAGCAGTTGCAATAGCGCCTACACCGTAGAAATTATTCAAAATCACGTTTGAAACTCCTGTTCCTGAGGTTGTAACTGTCAATGTATAATTGAAGTTGCCACCCGGTGTGCAGCTTTCAGCAGTGCTGTAAGTGCCGATAAATTTAGCACGTTGTTCTGTTCCGCAAGTAGCACCTTCATATCCTGAAGCACAACTGCATGATCCGTTATTGCATGATCCACCGTTCTGACAAGTAACACTTGCACATGGATCTGGTTCTTCCTTTTTACAAGAAGCTAAAGCGATGACTCCGAAAGTCATACACATCAAAAAAAGTTTGGAAAAGTTTTTCATTTGGTATAAAAATTATAGCGACAAATCTAATGGATGTCGTGATAATATTACTTTTTTTTTTCATTGTTGCTCATGGTGAAACAGCAATCCTTCGGGTTGGTAAACTCTCTAAATAAGTATTGCGGCTGTTTTTACCTAATGGCTCTTCAAAACTTCCCAGCACGATAGAATTAACTAGAAATTACCTCGTTTACCTTCGGCTCGATACTTGTTTTATTCAACGACATCAACCAACAGATATGAAGAGTCTACACTTTGTTTTTACCGTCCTCATTTCAACCTTTGCTATACAAGCTTGTGCACAACCACGGCAAACCTATACCATCAAAGACAAGAAAGCTATCAAGCAATATGAAGATGCACTTGCTTCTTATCAAGTGCAAGAACTTCAGCTCACAAAATTGATACTGGAAGCACTGGTGAAAGAAAAACCTGATTTCATTGAAGCGCAATTCATGCTTGCCCAGGTTTACGATGAGACCGGCCAAACATCCAAAGCAATAGAACCCCTCAAAGCGGCTTTGGCGATTGATGAAAAATTTTATCCTGCAGGTTGGATGATGCTCTCTGAATGTTATTTCGCTCAAGGTGATTACGACAATGCTGAAAAGACGATCACCCATTTCATGAAGTATCCAAAAGAAAGTGTGAATCAGGAAAAACGCGCGCTGCTCATTATCTCCAGTTGTGTTTTTGCGAAGCGTGCATTGGCACAACCTGTACCATTCGAGCCGGTGAATCTTGGGCAAGGCGTCAATACTGATCGCGATGAATATTATCCTTGCATCACTGCCGACGAACAAACATTGCTTTTTACACGCCTTGTTGCTGATGAAACTGCATATATGGGAAAGCAGGAGGATTTTTTCATCAGTAGTAAAGCTGATGGAAAATGGTTACATACGCTACCAATAAAGGAGATCAACACACGTCAAAATGAAGGAGCGCCAACACTGAGCGCAGATGGACAGATGCTGATCTTCACTGCATGCGAAACGGGTGATGGAACCTGGGGTGGTGACAGAACCGGATTTGGTAGTTGCGACCTCTTCTATTCTACGCGAACAGCCAACGGTTGGTCGCCGGCTCAGAATATGGGACAAGGCATCAATTCCGGTACTTGGGAGAGTCAACCAAGTTTTTCAGCGAGTGGACGAACATTATACTTCGTCAGAGGAAAGCGAACTGCTGCCGGTATCAAAGAGCAAGATATTTATTACAGTTATCTGGATACAAAAAATAGATGGTCGACTCCTGTCAAAATTCCCGGACGCGTGAATACTATTTTCGAAGAGGAAAGTGTAATGATCCATCCCGATGGACGAACGCTCTATTTCAGCAGCAATGGCCATAGTGGAATGGGCGGACTCGATATCTTCATGAGTCGGTTGCTTCCTAACGGCGACTGGGACACGCCCATTAATCTCGGATATCCCATCAACACATTTGAAAACGAGAATTCAATTCAAGTGACAGCGGAAGGAAAAATTGCACTCTTCGCCAGTGATCGCGCAGGTGGATTTGGTGGACTGGATCTCTATCAATTCGAATTGCATGATAAAGGAAGACCAACACCTGTTACATATGTGAAAGGTGTCGTAAGCGATAAACTCAGCTATAAAAAACTTGAAGCGCATCTTGAACTCATCGATCTGGAAAACGGAAAACTCATGATTGAGTCTTATTCCAATCAGGGAACAGGGGAGTTTTTGCTTTGCATCCCTAGTGGAAAAGATTACGCGCTTAACGTGAACAAAGAGAGCTATCTCTTCCATTCAGCAAATTTTTCATTGAAGAACTATAATAGTCTTGAACCTTATGTACTCGACATTCAATTGCAAAAAATGCGACCGGGTGCTTCCATTGTCTTGAACAATGTCTTTTTCGAAACCAATAAATGGGATCTGAAACCTGAGTCAAAAATTGAACTCAACAGATTATCAGATTTACTCAAAGCAAATCCTGATAAGAAGATTGAAATTGGCGGTCATACAGATGATGTTGGAAGTGATGATGCGAACTTGACGTTGAGTAATAACCGAGCCGCAAGTGTTGTCACGTATCTTGTTACTCAAGGTATCGACGCCAACCGATTGACATCTAAAGGCTATGGCGAAACGAAACCGATTGGGCCGAATGATACCGATGCAGGCAGAGCCAAGAACAGAAGAACGGAATTCAAGATTGTTCTTTAACAGGTACGCAAAATTCTATTTTTGTCAAAATGGTGTTCTCTTCTTTCACGCACAATCGAAAAAATCATTGTATAATTCGGAATTATTTTAACGCTGGAAATGCACAAAAACATTTGGTATAGTTGAACATCGTTCGCCCGCATATCACGCTCTTTGTGCTTTGCTGTATTGCATTGGCTTGTAAATTATTGATGATGGTTTATCCGTCAGAAGGAATCAAGATTGCCGGAATCAAATTTCGGTTCAGCGATGATACCTCAGTCGCCGATTCCATCACTGAAAGAAAAATTGAGGACGTTGAACAATTTCTTGCACAGCTCGATACCATCGCAATTGCCGCGGATACGCTCACCACTGATTCCACAATTCAAATCGTAAGAAAGGAAACCATCGTTTCGCTCCAATTCAAAGATGGCAATTCTTCCTGCTTGTTTTCATTCTTCGAAGCATTGGACAAAGCCAAAGCGACGGGAGAGCGCATGCACATTTTTCACTACGGCGATTCGCAGATTGAAAGTGATCGAATGAGCAATGTGCTGCGTCATAACTTTCAGGATAAGTTTGGCGGACATGGTCCCGGACTGATTGCTCCAGTGCCGATTACTGCTTCGGCCAACATTGTTCAATCACAAAGCAACAATTGGAAACGATATACTGCGTATGGATTCGATGAAGGTAAAGCCAAACATTCCGACTATGGAGTGATGTGTGCTTTCGGAAGATTCACGCCAGCGAAAAAACGAGAGGAGATTGTCGCAACAGATTCTGTGGAAGCGTGGATTGAAATGCGCGCTTCGGGAATGTCAACGGCTCACTGCAAAGTTTACAATGAAGCAATATTATACTTCGGAAATTTTCAATATGCTTTTCAGCTTACACTTTTGGAAAATGAAAATGTAGTGAGCGAAGAGATAATAGAACCGGTTGCAGGTGTTTCGAATCGAAAGTGGACTTTACCTGAGTCTTCCGGTAAACTGAAATTTATATTCAAAGGCCCCGACAGTCCTGATGTTTATGGCATTGAATTGCACGATACCTTGGGCGTCAATCTCAGCAATATTGCGCTCAGGGGAAATGATGGTGGTGCTTTCAAAAAAGTGAACAGTTACAGTATGACGCCTGTTTTCACTGAATTAAATGCAAAGTTGTTCATTCTGCAATTTGGTGGCAATGCTGTTCCATGGCTCACCAGCGATCAAACGGCCAAATCTTATGGAAATTCATTTAAGGCACAGATCCGTCAATTCAAACAGATGGCTCCCGGTGCGGCGATTATCGTTGTGGGCCCATCAGATATGAGTACTACCATCGACGGTATTTATCAGACGTGGCCTTATCTCGAATCACTTCGCGATGGAATGAAACAAGCTGCACTCGAAGAGAATTGCGCGTTCTGGGATATGTTCGCAGTGATGGGCGGCAAAAATTCGATGGTGAGTTGGGTGACCAATGTTCCGCCATTCGCAGGTCCTGATTACACGCACTTCACTCCTGCAGGTGCTCGAAAGGTAGCCGAGTTGCTTTACAAAGCAATCAATACTGAATATGATGCGTGGAAGTCTGCTCAACAGTCGCAATAGTTATTTCATCGGCCTCATTTTGTGTTGTATGGTGTAGACATTTACGTCTAATTGATTTTCTTTGTGTTCTATTAATCCATAGCCACACTATGAAACATCTTTCAATTTTAATACTTTGTATCGCAGTGATGAACAACTATTCATCAGCGCAAGAATTTCCTTACACACTCACAACATTTACCGATACTTATACGCCGTTGAGTGAAGCCATTTCTCTCACTCCTGAGGATGATCCATCATGGGACGATCCACAAGGTGGCTTTTATGTAGTTCCACTTGGATTCAGTTTTACCATGATGGAAAAAACAGTTGCCAATGTGGCTATCATTGATCCTGGTTGTCAGATTGGATTTGGAAGTTTTGCTGCTGATTCTGTGAATGCACTTTCGCCTTACTTCGCTGATGTTATGAACGGCCAAACGGACTCCGTCGTCTCCGCTATTGTCTACACTACAGAAGGTCCTCCGGGCAATAGTATCTGCAAAATCGAATGGAAAAATGTCGGATTCTTCAATGAATTTGATGCAACAGGTGGATACCCAAGTCATAGCAGCTATCAGGTTTGGCTTTATGAAGGAACGGGTGATATCGAATTCCGATACGGGCCCAATTCAATCTTAGACGGTACATTGATTCATGATCAATGGGGATCACCGCTGATATTCTTTATCAAAGATTTTGTTATTTCAACGCAAATTACCACGACAGCATGGAGTCTGCGCGGTGAGGTAGCCAATCCAACAGTTGGAATTGTTTCTTTGGACGTAAAACCCGGACTCGAAGATATTTTGCTGGGAGAGCCAACAGAGGGAATCGTTTATCATTTCGATACGGGAATTGTGGGCGTCGGTGAATCAGAAGTCGCTTCATTATTTTCTGTTTTCCCCACAGTTGTGGAATCAGATGTGATGACCTATTGGAGCAGTCATATTCCAACAACACTTCGTGTATTTGATGCACATGGAAAGTTGATGTTGAACAATCAACTCAACTATGGCAACAATCTGAACAATGTGAGCGAATGGCCTGCCGGAGTTTATTATTTCACCGCAGGTGAAGGGCCTGCTATGCAGACCAAGCGTGTGATAAGGAAGTAAGCGAAAAGGTTCTTCGCTTCGATAAATAAAACCGATTCCATCTCGTCAAGCAATGGAGGTTCTTCGCTTCGATAAACAAAACCGATTCCATCTCGTCAAGCAATGGAGGTTCTTCGCTTCGCTGAATAAATCTGATTCCATCTCGTGAAGCAATGGAGGTTCTTCGCTTCGATAAATAAAACCGATTCCATCTCGTGAAGCAACGGAGGTTCTTCGCTTCGATAAATAAAACCGATTCCATCTCGTGAAGCAATGGAGGTTCTTCGCTTCGCTCTGAATGACAACATCTCGCGCACGTTAGTGGGGCGGGGGGGGGGGGGGGGGGGGGGGGGGGGCGCGCCCCCCCCCCC
>JAYTOA010000147.1:0-34545 GCA_043748015.1 Flavobacteriales bacterium | reverse complement strand
CGTCTCCAGTTGTTCTCATCCGCGGCATTTAGTATTGGTCATGGTGGTAACGATGCGCAGAAAGTAATGGGTATTATCACCGTAGCGTTAATTGCCGGTGGACAAATTACCAGCCTCAAGGAAATGCCGGCCTGGGTGCCGTTGTCATGTTATGCTGCCATCGCCTTGGGTACCATGAGTGGCGGATGGAAGATTGTAAAGACAATGGGGTCGAAGATTACCAAGGTTACTCCTTTCGAAGGTGTCGCAGCAGAAACTGCCGGAGCAATTACTTTGTTCTTTACAGAAGGAATGAAATTCCCATGGAAAATGGGTGGCGAAGTAATCAAAGGTATTCCTGTGAGTACGACCCATACTATCACAGGTGCTATCATCGGAGTTGGAATCACAAAGCGCATCAGTGCTGTGAAGTGGGGTGTGACAGGCAAGTTGTTGGTGGCATGGATTATCACTATTCCTATTTCTGCGCTACTCGGTGCGTGCACATTGTGGATTTGCCGACTATTTGGATTTTAGGGTTTGATTTAGGGCGCAGCTAATTGTTCAGGAGTTTACTTATTGAATTATTCTTAGCATGAAGACGCGTACTTATTTTTTTGCATCTGCAATACTCTTTGTGTTTTGCTTTCCAATCATTTCGCACAGCCAAAAGAATATTCAAACACAAAACAATGGTTGGATCTGGTACGTCGGAAATCACCGATTAAATGAACGATGGGGCATTCACACTGAGTACGGATGGCGTCGCAATGAACTTCTTGAACATTGGATGCAGTCTCTTTCAAGAGTCGCCGCTGACTATTATCTGAAATCAGGACCGGTCATTTCCGCGGGATATGCATATGTCGATACATACGAGTATGGAGTTCAACCATTCAGTTATCGGTTCATTGAACATCGAGTATTTCAACAATTTGGAAGCTCGCAACAATTTGGAAGATTTTATACAAGCAACCGTTTTAGGCTTGAGCAAAGATGGATTGAGAATAAAACCAAATCTATCGAAGAAGAATTTGTACGTAATCCCGGTGATCCATTCATCTTTCGCAACAGAGTGCGCTATCGTTTCATGGTGAATGTCCCGCTGACGAAAAAAAAAATGGAAAACAGCACATTATTTCTTTCTGTTGCAGACGAAATATTTGTCAACTCAGGGCGTGAAATAGCATTCAACGCCTTGGATCAAAATCGTCTGTATGCGGCGCTGGGGTGGAGAATTGACATGGATAGAAATATTCAGATTGGTTACCTCAATCAATACATCATCAAATCAGATGCAAAGAAGGCTGAGAGAAATCACACCCTTCAGATTGGAATTATTTGGGGATTTGATTTCAGAAAAAAAGAACCATCACCGGATATGATTCAGGAAAAAAAATAAGCTTGAATCATCCGCACCATTCATTAAGTTAAAACTGATGCGAATTGGGAAGTAAATTCGAATCTTGGTAATATGCGTATATATGTGAAGTGATGGAATACGTGTTTTGAACTTAAGGCCAGTCTTCGTTGTTACAATTGAGATTTGTCAGGAATGAAATCATTATTCATCTAATAGGAAAAAATCATGCGTTACGTTTTGACCGGAATAATCGTTTTTTTGTCGGCAATTGCTTGCACAGATAATCTTTCACACGCAAAAAAAATGGAACAAAAAGACCAACAAATAAACCCTCACTACTCAAGAACAGATCACACAAAACTGAATGTGACAGATGACGAGTGGAAAAAAATTCTTCCAGTTGATCTGTATGGCGTGGCGCGACTGAAACACACCGAACGTGCATTCACGGGTAAGTATTGGGATTATGAAGGTACAGGTACCTACTACTGCGCCGTATGCGGAAATGAATTGTTTCGCTCCGATGGCAAGTTCAGCAGCAGTTGCGGATGGCCAAGTTTTTTTGAAGCCAAAAGAAAGGACGCAGTCATTTATGAAGCGGATAATTCTTTTGGAATGCGAAGGACTGAAGTGTTGTGCGGAAGATGCGAATCACATCTTGGGCATTTGTTCGATGATGGTCCGCCGCCAACAGGAATGAGATATTGCATGAATTCGATTTCATTGGAATTTGTTCCTGATGATGCATCGAAGTAATACCTTCAGCGTATCTTATTTATGAATCAGGACAAGAAGAAAATCCCCGGTGAAGATTATTATCTGACGGAAGAAGGCTTTATTGTATTCACAGAGGCTTATCATCTAAAGCGTGGATATTGCTGTCAGAGCGGTTGCAAGCATTGTCCATACGGATTCGATAAAAAGACCGGTAAAATTCGTCGGTAGTGTAACCGTCAATGATGCATTTTCGCATCATGAAATTGTCCTTGGCAGCATTGTTAGTTCTTTGTGTTATCAATTCATCTTCACAGATGGTTGATTCTTCCGGTCTTTCTATTCTGAAAAATGTCATGCTTTCAGCATATCTGGAATTCTATGCTGCGGTTGATGATGATGACAACAACAAACACCAGCGCCCTTATTTTCTTTACAACAATACACGAACCGGTGAACTTGCATTAAACCTTGGCATAATACGCGCCGGCTGGAAGAATGAAAACATGCGTGGAAACATCGCTATGATGACCGGAACATATGCAGAAAGAAACCTAGCCACAGAGTCGAAAATTTTCCAACATGTTTATGAAGCCAACATCGGTTTAAAACTCAGTGAGCGACACAAATTCTGGATGGATGTTGGAATTCTCAATTCTCACATCGGACTTGAATCTGCCATTGGAAAAGACAATCCAAATCTTACGCGCAGTATCAGCGCAGAGAATTCTCCTTACTACGAGACGGGCGCAAAACTTTCACTGAACAGTCATGACGACAAATGGCTTTTTGCTTTTTTGGTGCTCAACGGCTGGCAACGCATTTATAAACTTGATGGAAATTATTATCCCGCTGTTGGCATGCAGGTCAACTACAAATCGGGAGACAAGTTTCAATTCAATTATAGCAATTATCTGGGAGATGAAAGCAAGGATGAAGATTACGGCGTAAGGTTTTTTCAGGATGCCTATTTTACGTATCAGCCTTTGAAACGACTTACGCTCTGGGGAGCTTTCGATTTCGGTATGCAGCCGGATTTCAGTGACGACGATTGGCCAATGCGATATTGGTATGGATGGTTTGCCATAGCGAAGGTTGGCCTAACGGATAAGTTAAGTGTAGCTTTTCGCACAGAACAATACAACGATCCCAATGAAGTGATGGTTGTCAATCAATACGCCGATGGTTTTATCACCAATGGATATTCGATGAACTTCGATTATAAAATTCATCCCAATGCATTGTTGCGTATTGAAGGACGTCGATTTATGGGTAAAGATGTCACGTTTGAAAATCGCGATGGTGACTATACGAACGTTTATGATGGCATAACCGCAAGTCTGTCTGTTGGATTTTAAGTTTAGGCCCTACTGTGCGACTTTTGTCGCGATGTTTATCATTTGGAACATTATGCATTGTTGTAATGTTACATTTTAATCAAGGAGTGAATGATGGAAAAAGTTTCAATAGCCAATCAAGTTGATTTCGCAACAGCAATTACCGGAGGAATTCCTACAGAATTGCCGATGCAAAAACCATATGCACATGGAATAAATCGAGCGCCAAAACGCAAGGAAATTCTTTCATCTGATGAAAAGAATCTCGCATTGCGAAATGCACTTCGGTATTTTCCAAAATCCCAGCATGCTGTTTTGGCGAAGGAATTTGCACAAGAGTTAAAGGACCATGGTCGTATTTATATGTATCGTTTCATGCCCGAGTATGAAATGTACGCTCGACCTATTGATGCTTATCCTGTGAAATGTGAGCAGGCAGCCGCCATCATGTTGATGATTCAAAACAACCTCGATCCGCGTGTGGCACAGCATCCGCAAGAGTTGATTACATATGGTGGCAATGGCGCAGTATTCCAGAATTGGGCGCAGTATTTACTCACTATGCAGTACCTCAGTGTGATGGAATCTGATCAAACTCTCGTGATGTACAGCGGTCATCCACTCGGACTTTTTCCTTCTCACACGGACGCGCCGCGTGTTGTTGTCACAAACGGTATGATGATTCCGAACTATTCAAAACAAGATGACTGGGAAAAATTCAATGCGCTCGGAGTCACGCAATATGGACAGATGACTGCCGGCTCATACATGTACATCGGTCCGCAGGGAATTGTGCACGGCACTACAATTACTGTAATGAATGCGGTGCGAAAAATGAAACGAGAGCGCAATCTTCCCGATGATCATCCGGTATTGTTTGTCACCGCCGGACTTGGAGGTATGAGTGGCGCACAACCCAAGGCGGGAAATATCGCAGGTGTTATTTCTGTTACAGCGGAAGTAAATCCAAAGGCTGCGCACAAGAGACACGAGCAAGGTTGGGTAGATGAAATTACTGATGACCTCAACACATTGTGCGAAGGTGTTAAAGCAGCTTTGCGGAATGGAACTATCAAGTCATTCGCATACATCGGAAACATCGTGGATGTGTGGGAGAAATTTGATGAAGAGAACATTTTAGTGGATCTTGGAAGTGATCAGACATCGCTTCATAATCCATGGGCCGGTGGATACTACCCCGTAGATATGTCATTTGAGGAAAGCAATGAGATGATGGCGAATTCACCGGATGTTTTCAAAACAAAAGTTCAATCCACGTTGCGAAGACATGCCGAAACAGTGAACAAACATGCCACAAAGGGCATGTACTTTTTTGACTATGGCAATGCTTTTTTATTGGAAGCGTCGCGAGCCGGTGCCGATGTAATGGCTTCGAATGAGCAAATGTCCGGCCGCACCCCGCGTGAGTTTAAATACCCAAGTTATGTGCAAGACATTCTTGGACCTATGTGTTTTGACTACGGATTTGGCCCTTTTAGATGGGTATGTTGCAGTGGTAAAGAAGAAGATCTTGAAAAGACAGATCTGATTGCACAAAATGTTTTAGAAGAACTGATGTTGAATTCTCCTGCTGAAATTCAACAACAAATGCTGGACAATATTCAATGGATAAAGGAAGCCGGTAAGAACAGAATGGTTGTGGGTTCGCAAGCCAGGATTCTTTATGCAGATGCATTGGGACGAATGAGCATTGCAAAAGCGTTCAATGATGCGATTGCGAAAAAGGAAATCGGCGTCGTTGTTCTTGGCCGCGACCATCATGATGTGAGCGGAACGGATTCGCCTTATAGAGAGACCTCAAATATTTATGATGGATCGCGATTCACCGCAGACATGGCCGTTCACAATTTTGTTGGTGATGCATTTCGCGGAGCCACCTGGGTGAGCCTGCACAACGGCGGCGGCGTTGGTTGGGGTGAAGTGATCAATGGTGGATTCGGTTTGTTGCTCGATGGTTCCGCTGATAGCGAGCGACGCTTAAGAAGTATGCTTCACTGGGATGTCAACAACGGTATTGCACGCCGCGCTTGGGCCAGAAATTCCGAAGCGAATTTTGCCATCAAGCGCGCCATGGAATTAGAGCCCAAATTGAAAGTTACGCTGGCCAATGATGTACATGATGAAGATATTCAAGGCCTTTTTCCATAGCGTATTATCGCTTTGATTGTTAGAATTCACTTGAGTTTCGTTTCCCAATATTTTGGCCAGCTGCTTTTTGTGCATCGTCAATACATTGTCATAAGTGACTTATGGTCAGCGCCTGAATAATTCCATAGCCACCATTCACCCCTAGTTATTTACCACTCACCGATTAGTACGGTCTAATGGAAACGTTTTTTATGTCAAAACGTTTCCTGCGGAGTTTTCTCATGTATTTTCGCCACCGAAATGGACGAATTGCAGGAAAAGGAAATAAAACTTGTTGAAAACGCCACAGGTATTTTTATGAAGTACGGTATCAAGAGCGTGAACATGGATGACATGTCCAGGCATCTTGGAATTTCCAAAAAGACGCTTTATCAATTCGTAAAGGACAAAGAAGACCTCGTCAAGAAATCAGTGAATCATTTCTGCAACAAAGAGGATGAAGAAATCCGTCATATCTGTGCTCAGGGGATGAACGCCGTAGATGAAAGTCTTGAAATCATGAAGTGGGTGTTGAGTGTTTTACAGCAAGTGCATCCTTCAGTGAATTACGACCTCGAAAAATATCATCCGGCCATCGCACGAGAGATGAAGGAGAATCGTCACCGCGCAGTTTACGATTGCATGCGGATGAATATGAAGAAGGGTCAGAAGGAGGGATATTACAGAAAAGATTTCAATGCTGATGTCATCGCGAAACTTTACATAGTGCGTATCGATATCATTTTCGACCAGACACTTTTCCCAATGGAGGAGCATAACCTCGGAGAATTATACAAGGAAATTTTCAAGTATCACATTCGTGGAATAGCAAGCGAGAAAGGCTTGGATTATTTAAAAGAGAAACTTAAGAGTTCAAAATATTAAACCATCAAGACAATTGAATATGAAACACATGGTCAAACTAATTTTCGTTTCACTGGCGCTGATAATATGCTTTGCAAGCGTGGCACAGGAGCGTCTTGAGATGACGCTTCAGCAGGCACAGGATTATGCAATTAAGAATGCATTCAAAGCGAAAAATGCTGCATATGATGCAGAAGTTGCGAAGTACACTACCGAATCTTTGAAAGCAATTGGACTTCCACAGATCAATGGTTCGGTGCAATTCAATCACTACATCTATAATCCCTACACCATCATTCCTCCGGGTACTTTCGGTCCTGATGAATTCAGGGTGCGTTTCGGTAATCCGTTCACTACAACCATAGGCGCAACAGCTTCTCAATTGTTGTTTGATGGTACCTGGCTTGTGGCTCTGGAAGCGGCTCGCAGCTATGAACAGTTTCAGTCTCAGAACGTCAAGAAATCCGCCGTTGAAGTCAAAAGCGATATCGCCGGCGCATATTATCTCTCATTGATTGCACTTGAAAATTCGAGATTGATCAAAGAATCAAAAGTTGAATTGGTAAATACATTGATTCAGACAGAGGCGTTGCTTGAGGCAGGTTACACTGAAATGGAAAATGTAGATCAACTTCAACTCTCTGTCAATGACCTCAACATTCAAATTTCCTATTCGGATGAACAAGCAAAACTTGCGAATGATATGTTGAAGTTTCAAATGGGATTGCCGCTTTCCACTGAATTGGTGTTGACAGAAAATCTCGATTCATTCATGGCGAGTAGCTCTGGAGACTTAATCAATACTGCATTCAACGCTGAAAGCAACTTGGACGTTCAGATTGCTAACAGTGGATTGATGCTTCAACAGCTAAATCTGAAAGCGAAGAAGGCAGCATACCTGCCAAATCTTTCAACTTTTCTGAATTTTCAAACTGCTGCTTATCGACAGGAGTTTAATTTTTTCGATACAACAAAGCCATACCTGTACGGCAATCTATGGGGCGTGCAATTGAATGTTCCAATCCTTAGCGGAGGCATGCGAAAGAATGAAGTGAAGAAGGTGGAAGTTGAAGTGAAGCGCATGGAGGAGACCGCTAGCTACACCAAGAAGGCCACTGAACTTGAGTTTCGTTCAGCCAGAAGCGAACTCAAAAATGCGTTGGAAGCCTACACTGCAACCAAGAGTTCCCTGGCATTGGCGAAGAGTATTTTGAATAAGGCACAGATCAAATTCAAGGAAGGACTGGGAACCAGTTTCGATGTTACCCAGAGAAATACGCAACTCATACAAACACAAGGTGCCTATATCCAATCTATGATGAAGGTGCTCAATGCGAAAACAAGATTGTCAAAAGCATTGAATCAACTATAAAAAAACCGGACACCACAATCTAAAATTAAGTTTATGAAAAAGAGTTATAGTCAATTAATGTTCGCCTTCTCAATGTTACTTGTGATGGCTTCATGCGGAGGCGCAAAGGATAAAAAATCTGAGCTGGAAGGATTGAAAGCAAAATACACCGCCTTGGGTGAGGAAATCAAGACGATCGAAGCTGAGTTGGCATTGACGGATACGACAAAGAAGACGCGCGTTCGCGATGTCCTCGTTACCAATGTCAAGCGTGAAGTGTTCAGTCATTTCATTGATGTGCAGGGAACAGTTGACGCTGAAGAAAACGTAAACGTAACAGCCAGAACAATGGGTACGGTACAACGCATTTTTGTGGATGAAGGTCAAATAGTTTCTGCCGGTCAAGTGTTGGCGGAGTTGGAGAGTGAAATCTATCAAAAGCAAATCGATGCGTTGCAACCGCAGTTAAATTTTACAACTGACTTATACAATCGTCAGAAGAAATTATGGGATCAAAAAATTGGTTCTGAGATTCAATTGCTCACAGCAAAAAGCAATAAAGAATCCATTGAAAAACAAGTTGCCGCAATTCGCGAGAACATGGAATTGACCAAGGTGAAGTCACCTATTTCCGGTGTCGTGGATAATGTTGGGATGAAAATCGGTCAAGGTGTATCTCCCGCAGGACCTGCTATTCGCGTGGTGAATTATTCTAAATTAAAGGTAGTGGGCGATGTTGCTGAAGCCTATGCATCGAAAGTCAGCAAGGGCAATAGCGTGGAAATTCACTTCCCTGATTTAAACAAACAGGCAGCAGGCATTGTGTCATATACTGCCAAAGTCATTGATCCATTGAAGAGAACTTTCACCACCGAAATTGACATCGTTGGCGATAAATCTGACTTCCGACCAAACATGATTGCAGTATTGAAAATTGTCGACTATCAAAAGGAAGGCTCGATAGTTCTGCCTATAAACATGATTCAACAGCAACAAGGCGAAAGCGTTGTTTATGTCGCGGTTGTCGAAGGAAGCAAAACACTTGCGAAGAAAAAGGTCATCTCCACCGGAATTATTTACGATGGTAAAACTGAAGTGTTGTCAGGCCTTTCCGAAAACGATCAACTCATTACAACAGGTCAATTTGATTTGTCAGATGGAGCAGAAATTAATGTGAAGTAATTCATCTACTGAATACTAAAACACACTAGACAATTATGATGAAATTGAGAGAATTTAAACCAAGCAGTTGGGCAATTGACAACAGAACGACGATCTATCTGTTGACGATTTTCATCACGCTGGCGGGGATACTTTCCTATCGCGCAATACCGAAGGAACAATTTCCTGACATCGTTATTCCAACGATTTATGTAAGTACTATTTATCCGGGCTCAGCTCCAAAAGATATGGAGAATCTGGTGACGAAGCACATCGAGAAGCAGATCAAATCGATTTCCGGTGTGAAGAAATTGACGAGCAATTCAATTCAGAATTTTTCCAACATCATCGTCGAATTCAACACCGATGTTGATGTGCCTACTGCGAAGCAAAAGGTGAAAGACGCAGTGGATAAGGCAAAGCCTGACTTGCCGACTGATCTTCCTGATGATCCAACAGTACAGGAGATTGAGTTTTCAGAGATACCAATTCTCTTCGTGAATATTTCCGGCGATTATGAATTGTCTCAATTGAAAAAGTATGCCGACGACATGCAAGATCGTATTGAGGGCATGAAGGAAATTACGCGTGTAGATATTGTTGGTGCTTTGGAAAGAGAGATTCAGATCAATGTCGACATGTACAAATTGCAAGTTGCGAAACTCACCATGGGTGATATCGATCGCGCTCTTGCATACGAGAACAAAACCATTTCAGGTGGTTTGGTCAATATGGATGATATGCAGCGAACACTGAGCGTTTCCGGTGAGTTTCGCAACATCGAACAAATCAAGAATGTTGTTGTGAATTCCATGTCGGGTGCTACAGTTTATTTGAAAGACGTTGCTGAGGTTGTGGACTCTCATCTGGAACAGGCGAGTTATGCTCGATTGAATCACAAAAATGTAATCACACTAAATGTCATTAAACGAAGTGGAGAAAATCTTATTGAAGCTTCCGATAAAATTAATGCGTTGGTTGATGAGATGAAGTTGACCACTTTCCCTGAGAACCTGGATATCGTTATCACGGGTGAGCAGGCGAGAAACACGCGTGTAACGCTGCATGATTTGATCAATACCATCATCATCGGATTTATTCTTGTGACGATAGTACTGATGTTTTTCATGGGTGCAACGAATGCAATTTTCGTCGCAATGTCGGTGCCGCTTTCCATGTGTATCGCCTTCCTTGTGTTACCCGCTATTGGTTTTACATTGAACATGATTGTGTTGTTTGCGTTTCTGCTCGGTCTTGGTATTGTTGTCGATGATGCCATTGTCGTCATCGAGAACACACACCGTGTGTACGATAATGGAAAACGTGATATCGTGAGCGCCGCTAAGCACGCGGCCGGTGAAGTATTCCTACCTGTATTGTCAGGAACAGCCACAACACTTGCGCCATTCGTTCCGCTCGCATTCTGGGGTGGTGTCATCGGAAAGTTTATGCGTTTCTTACCCATAACGTTGATCATTACACTCACGGCGTCTTTGGTTGTTGCTTACATCATCAACCCAGTGTTCGCTGTTACTTTCATGAAACCTCATGATGCAAATCCCGACAAGAAAAAGGCGAGGAAAAGAGTGATGATTACGTCTGTGATACTCTTAGTGGTGGCACTCATTTCTTATACCGGTGGTTCATTCGGCATGGGAAATTTCGCCATCACCATGTTGCTTGTGTATTTGTTGTATCGTTTTGTTTTGGAAAAAATGATCAAGAGATTTCAGACCAAAATCTGGCCTGCTTTTCAAGCATTTTATGCGCGTTTCCTTGAATGGGCAATCGTACATCCTAAGACCATCATATTTGGAACACTCGGACTTTTCATTTTTTCATTCGTGATCACTTTCGCGAGAAGTCCCAAGGTGGTTTTCTTTCCTGTGTCTGAACCAAACTTTGTTTATGTCTATGCGACATTGCCAACAGGAACCAATCCTGCAGCAACAGATTCAGTAGCCAAAATTGTTGAGGAAAGAGTTTACAGTGTTGTTGGTGAACACAATCCAATAGTGGAATCTGTCATCACCAACGTTTCTGTGGGGGCGAATGAGTCGCAAGATGATCGCGCGCCTTATTCACACAAAGCAAAAGTTGGTGTTGCTTTTGTAGAATATGCGAAGCGAAATGGTGAGTCCACTGTTGAATACATGGAGAAAATTCGTGAGGCAGTTAAAGGTATTCCCGGAGTTGAGATTTCGGTCGATCAGGAGCAGTCCGGGCCGCCGACTTCGAAGCCGATTAATATTGAAATCAGTGGTGATGTTTTCGAAGATCTGATTGCGACTTCTGTTGAATTGAAGAAGTATTTGGAGGAGAAACAGATCGATGGCGTTGAGGAATTGAAGAGTGATCTTGTGTTGAATAAACCGGAAATATTTATTGACATTGATCGTGAACGCGCCAATCGCGAAGGCATTAGCACAAGTCAGATTGGAATGGAATTGCGCTACGCAATTTTCGGAAAAGACATCACACGATTTAAAGATGCGAATGATGATTATCCTGTGATGTTGCGTTACAAAGAATCGCAACGCAACAGCGTAGAAGAGTTGAAAAATCTTAGCATCACATATCGCGACATGAATATGGGCGGCGCCATTCGTCAGGTTCCAATGTCGGCTTTTGCAGATGTGAAATATGTTAGTACTTACAACGGAATAAAGCGCAAGAATCAGAAACGCGTTGTAACACTTACGTCGAATGTATTGGGAGATTTCAATCCGAATGAAGTTGTTTCTAAGATCAAAGTGGCAGTTGCAGATTTCAAGCAACCGAATAAAGATGTTCAGATTGTTATGACCGGAGAAGGAGAGGAGCAAGCAGAAACGGCCAGCTTCCTTGGCACAGCGTTGATGTTGTCACTTGGATTGATACTCGTCATTCTTATCACGCAGTTCAACTCGATTGGAAGAACAGTTATTATCCTCTCGCAAATTGTTTTCAGTGTGATCGGAGTGTTGCTGGGCTTGGCCATTTTCGGAATGGATATCTCCATCGTAATGACCGGAGTTGGAATTGTTGCACTGGCGGGAATTGCAGTGCGAAATGGAATTCTTCTCGTTGAATTCATCGACATCAAGCGCGGTGAAGGAATGAATCTTCACGACGCGATCGTTGAAGGATGCAAGATCAGAATGACGCCAGTTTTGCTTACAGCTACTGCCGCAATTCTCGGACTAATTCCACTGGCTGTAGGATTCAACATCGACTTCGTAACAATGTTTACTGAGTTGAATCCAAAGATTTTCTTCGGTGGTGACAGCGTTGCATTCTGGGGACCATTGTCATGGACTATCGTATTTGGATTGAGCTTCGCAACATTCATCACGCTCATACTTGTTCCTGTACTTTATGAAATCAGCGAATCGCTTAAGGAAAAACTGAAGCGAAGATTTAGTAAGACGCCGGAAATTTCAAAGCAAGAGTTACCAGAATCACCGGAATTCAATGGATGATTTTCTTTGACTGAATTCATTCAATAGAACACATAAAAAAAACCTGCATCATGCAGGTTTTTTTTATTCAATAAAATTCTTTGTCACAACAACAACAAACAAACCACAACCAACATCTTAAACGTCGTGTTGTTGACTTTGTTTGAAGATCTAATAACAACAAACAATCCCCATCAACTTCACCCCGCACCATGAATAATTATCACCTCACCCACTGAAAATCCAGTGTCCTCTGATTCAAATTTCCACCAACGACTTTCACCATCACCTTGTCGCCCATGTGCAATTCAACACCTGTGCGCAATCCGCGAATGATGTATTTGTCGGCGTTGAATTCGTAGTGATCGTCAGATAGATTTCGAAGCGCGATCATGCCTTCGCTTTTCGTTTCGCCCACTTCCACATAGAATCCCCATGATGTAAGTCCGCTGATGATACCATTGAAAATTTCGCCGGTATGTTCCAGCATGTATTCCACCTGTTTGTATTTGATACTTGCACGCTCGGCGTCTGATGCGCGTTTCTCCATCAAGGAACTATGCTTGCAGCGAACTTCGAAGTCGTTGGCACTTGCGCTTTTTCCACCGTCTAGATAATGTTGCAACAGGCGATGCGCCATCACATCCGGATAACGACGAATAGGAGAAGTGAAATGTGAATAGTATTCAAACGCCAATCCGTAGTGACCAATATTGTTGGTGGAATATTCCGCCTTCGCCATAGTGCGAATCGCCATCTGTTTGATGATGTCTTCTTCTGCATGACCTTTCAACTGCTCCATCAAATCATTGATGAGGCGCGTAGAATCTTTGTCCTGTGCTTTGCCGATTTTATATCCAAGATGTTTTACGAATGTCTTCAACTGCAATACACGCCCATCATCCGGTGTATCGTGTATGCGATAGATAAAAGTTTTTTCTTGTTCACCGGCCTTTTTCTTGCCGATGAATTCGCCCACTTTTCTATTCGCCAGCAACATAAACTCTTCAATGAGTTGATTGCTGTCTTTCATTTTTTTGATGATGACACCAATTGGTTTTCCCATCTCGTCGAGCTTGAATTTTACCTCTTCCGTATTGAAATCAATGGCGCCCTGTCTGAATCGCTCGGCACGCAGCATCTTCGCCAGCTTGTCGAGATGAAGGACTTCTTTCGAGTAATCTCCTTTACCTGTTTCAATAATTTCTTGCGCTTCTTCGTATGTAAATCTTCTGTCGGAATAGATGACTGTGCGTCCAAACCATGAATTTCTGAGTTCTGCGTTTTCACTCAATTCAAATACGGCGGAGAAGCAAAGTTTTTCTTCTTCCGGACGAAGCGAACAAAGTTCATTCGAAAGTTTTTCCGGCAACATCGGAATGGTTCTGTCGACCAGATAAACTGATGTAGCGCGTGAGTATGCTTCTTTCTCGAGAAGTGTTTCCGGCAACAAATAATGACTCACATCAGCGATGTGTACGCCAATTTCATAGTTGCCGTTTTCTAGTTTTTGATACGAAAGCGCATCATCAAAATCTTTCGCATCGTATGGATCGATAGTGAAAGTGGTGATGCCTCGAAAGTCTCTTCGCTTTGCGATTTCTTCAGGTGTGATGACCACAGAAATTTTTTCAGAATCTGCAATCACTTCTTCCGGAAATTCATAAGGCAATCCGAACTCGGCGATGATGGCGTGCATCTCCACCTGGTGCGATCCCGGCCTGCCGAGCACCTTGGAAATTTTCGCAAAAGGTTTCTTATCAGCTTGCGTCCATTCCGTTATCTCCGCAATCACTTTGTCGCCATTCTTCGCGCCGTTGATGAGTTCTTTGGGAATGTAGAAATCGACGTGTATGTGACTATCGGAAGGCGTGAAGAAGGCGTGTTCTTTTGATATCTCAATGATGCCGACATAATTCTTTCGTGCTCTTTCGATCACGCGTATCACGCGCGCTTCCGGTCGTCTTGCTTTTGCGTTGTATTGTATTTCCACAGTATCACCCCAAAGAGCGAAGCCGGTATTTCCTTTTTGTATTTCGAGGTCTTTTTCCACCCCCGGAATGGAAACAAATCCACGTCCGAATTTGGTAATTTGAATCACGCCTTCAATAGAAGTACCGGCCGATTTTTCGGCTAACAAGTACTTACCTCTTTCAAGTTCTTTGAGTTTTCCGTTTTCAACTTCAGTATTAAGCAATTCAAATATGAGGGTGCGTACCCCGCTGTCGGTGATACCTAATTCGGCAGATACTTGTTTATGGTTGAGTGGTTTGTTCGGATGCTTGTGAAAGACGTCGAGAATTTCGTGGCGGAGATCACGTTTGAAATCGCCTTTTTTAGATTTTAATTTTTTCAATTGATATAATACATTTAGACAAATGTAGGGATGAAAGGAAAAGGGATGTGGTTCGCACTTAGAGCTTTCAACAGCAGCTGTTTGATGAAATGGTGATAGAAACAATTCATCAAACCTTGCATCTTTGCCCCATGCAACAGAATCAAAAAGTCATGCTGGGTTTGAAACTACCAACCGACCCACGCTGGATCAACATCGTAGAAAAGGACATCGAAGAAATCCTTACCGATCATGCATGGTGCGAACAAAAGGCTGCGAGCAATGCCATCAGTTGCATTGTGAAATTTCACGACTACCCGGATGTGGTGGATGAGATGCAGAGGATTTGTGATGAAGAGATGAAACACTTTGCGATGGTGCGCGAAGAGATGCAAAAGCGCGGATTGAAACTCGGACGAGAACGCAAGGATGCTTACGTACATGATCTGCTTGACTTCATTCAAACAGGAGGAAGTCGCGAGAAACAGATTGTAGAACGCATGTTGTTTTCTGCAATGATTGAAGCGCGCAGTTGTGAACGTTTCCGATTGTTGAGTGAAAACATCAGCGACGAAACACTCCGAAGTTTTTACCGCGAGTTGATGGAAAGTGAAGCGGATCACTACACTACTTTCATCGGTTTTGCGCGCAAGCATGGAACAGGAATCGACGTTGATAAACGCTGGCAGGAATTTTTGGAATACGAAGCGACACTGATGTCGAAGTATGGAAAGGGTCAAACGATGCACGGATAATATCCGTGATACTCTTCGTTAATCGGACGGCAAATTAGTTCCTGGTTCCTAGTTCCTGGTACGCGGAATGACGATTGATTTTGGAGAGCACTTAGGCGCGTTAAATCTCCAATTCATCAAATCTCCAATTCATCAAACCAAAAACCACAAATACTTTGCGTATCTCCGCTTCTTTGAGATCTCTGCGTCCAAACAGGAATTGGGAATCTGGGGTTAGGAATTGGGGTTCAAAGAATGCACTCTGACTAACTAGCGCTAGCTCAAATCAAAAATTACAAATCGCAAATGATCAAGAACACGGCAAAACTCATCACCGCAAGTCTAGCGGACATCGCTTCGATTCAAGCCGTCGTCCGCGAAGTGTGGCCCATCGCGTATAAAGAGATGATCACGCAAGAACAAATCGACTACATGCTCGATATGATGTACAGCGATGCGTCACTAAAGAAACAGATGCTTGAGGATGGTTGTGAGTTTATTTTAGCGAAAGAAGAAAATGTTGTTGTAGGATTTGCGGGTTATCAGAAAATGAATGATTGCATTTTCAAATTGCACAAGCTATATGTGTTGTCATCACAACAAGGAAAAGGAACCGGAAAATTGTTGTTGGATGAAGTGTGTAGTCGTTCAAAAAGTCGAGGTGGAATTTCACTTGAGTTGCAAGTGAACAAAAAAAACATCGCGAGAAAATTCTACGAGAAAAATGATTTTGATGTAGAGAGCGAATTGCAACTCGACATTGGCGAAGGTTATATCATGGATGATTTCGTAATGCGCAGAATACTTTGAAACGGAGAACATAGTTTTCGACGAACTCTAAGAAATTCGTTGTGCTATGCGCACTTTCACAAGTATTCAATGCAAAATAAATATGTTGAATCAATATAGGTTTAAGGCTGCGGCAAAATCCTCTCTTCATTGCATCCATTGAAATCCATTTTCCAAATTTCATCCATCCATCCTATTTCAGTATTGGATACCACACGTCGAATTCTTTTGGTGTAAAGAATGAATTTACCATTGTCAGACACATCCATACTTACGATGTGTTTGTTATTGCAGGATTGTTTGATTTGGGTAACTACTCCTGAGGAAACATTTAGCTTAAAAAGACCTTCATCCTTCAGGAAAAAGCAATGTTGATTTTCTGGTAACCAAGCAAAAGCGGTGATCTTATCATCGTAGTGAGAGGGTGTATATTGCCATATATTTCTTTCCGTTTTGGAATTGAGATCATAGATTTTCACGTTGGTTCTATACGTCACATCTTCCAAGACAGTGTGCAAACCCACTATTTGATTATTTTCATTTATAATAAAATTAGATAAGATCGTTTCGATGGAATCTAATGATTCTCCTGCAAGATTTGCTATTCGATAAAAATATGGTTCCGTTCCAGAATGAATACGATGATATAAAAATCTTTTTCCATCGTTCAACCAATCCATAGGTGAATCTGATACACTTCCGGAGTTCATCAAAAAATGATACATACTTCCATCCTCTTTGATCAAATAAATTTTGCCATAAGCAGTGGTGATGCTGATCCAGCCTGCCTTACCCCAGTTCAATGCAATGTATGCTGGGAACGGGCTATTGACCATAAACACATCTTCATGCGTTACTGAATTATGTTTACGTATGGTCCATTGCGGTATTCCCCCACCAGTAGGTGCATATAAGTAAACGAATTCATCCGGATTGTTAGGATTTACTGAAGGATTCAGAGATTGCGGCAGGTCATTCGTACTTTCCTCGACACCAATAGGAACCGGAATCAAATGAAATTCCTGGCAACTATCTTCATGGGCAAGCTCAAGACAAACCGGTGACGGCTCACTGGAAATTGTTTCCACTTGATGTTTACATCCGTATGTTGCCAATAGCAACAGGAGTTTAAAACTCAACTTCATCATTGCTTTTGAAACTTAAGAGTTGTAGATTGATTGGATGAGCGCATTTGCAACAGATACAGTCCTGAACTCAAATTTTCAAGTGGTAACGATAGCAGATAGTTGCCCGGTCGATTGAATTGCGGTAATTGTGTTTCAACCTGTTTGCCTGCAGCATCGAAAATGTTGATATCTAGTTCACCCCCATCATGGTTGGCTATTTTCAATTGGATAATCGATTGGGCCGGATTGGGATAGAGTGTCAGCGTGGCATTTCTTTCCGCAAAATTTTCTGTAACTGCATTTGCTGTTGTTGTGTACGCTGTATATGCCAGTTGCGCTTCAGAAGGCTCAATGGGATACCACTCATTGATGGTTACTCCGGGTTGGTCTGCGGGATGCTTAATGAAAAAGGTATAGCCTCTCAAATTTGCAGCAGTTTCGGTAAATGCCTGCAAATTGCAATATGGAAATTGATACATGCGCCAATCTCCTACCTGGTCATCAAAATAATCGAACGTGTTGCTTTGGCTGTGCAAGGGCCAACAATCAATCAACATTTCACTACCAATATTATGATTGATATAGGCGTTTAATTGATATACATCGCATACAAATGCCTGACTGAAAAAACCCTCAAGGTCTGGATCGTTGTTGTATTGACCATTAAAATCGAGCGTTTGTTCGCCGTAGAAGGTGTAGTTCACTTCCGGCCCAAAAGCCACATGGTGCCAAAGTTTGTAGTCTGGAAGTTTTATCGCTTGCAGCGCGCTATAGGCATTTAACATACCATTTGCTGATTGGGCATCCGGTCCGATTTGATAACCAAAATATCCATTATCTGGCATGTCAACAACATCGAACGCGCTTCGTTCAAGGATGTTCTCATAATCCTCTACCACAGGAATGGAATTGCCGAATTCGCTATCGGGACTCCACGTGAGGTAATCGTGCATGAGCGCAATCACGCCTGTAGTATGAGCACAGGCAGCGCTCGTGCCGGAGGAGGTATTATAAGATCCATCATTATTAGTGGAATATATTAATAGTGGATCTCCAGGTGCAATAAAATCCATAGGGTATCCATAATTGGATGTTGGTCGTCTATGACCATTTACATCGCTCGCACCTACAGCTAGGACCCACTCCTCAGGTTGACCAGTGGTTATTATTTCTGTGCCAACCAGATTTTGGGTATTTGAAGGATAATGCGGAACATCCGCTAAATTTTCATTTCCCATCGAAGCCACTGATACTGCGCCAACTTGAGCAACAGCCATCAATATCATGGCTGCTTCTTCGAACAAACCATACTGAGGATCTTCGGTAGTTCCGTCCCAGTAGCCCCAACTGTTATTATAAATGTCAATGGGTTCAGGATTGAGTATGGCACTCGCTTCGATGTAGGCCTGAAATACAATATTCATATATGTCCAATATGGCTCATCTCCTTGAACCGACCCGTTTGGTTCGCCCTGATCTCCGAATACTTTGTAATTATATAACTGACATCCAGCAATGTCATGTTCCACATCACCGCCTGCGATCCCCGCGACACCAATTGTATTATTTCGGCTGGCTCCAATGATACCAGTCATTCTTGTTCCATGTCCATTGCCATCATTTTGTGGATTCACTATGGTGGCAGCGCCGGAATTACCAAAATAATCGTAGCCTTCCACAATATTCAAATCCTCATGTTCTTCATTGGCTCCTGTGTCAAATACAGCAACCAGCGTATTCGATCCACCATCGGCATTGGCTCTTCCGCCCACACTAAAATTTCCCCAAGCCTCATCGAGGTCAATATCATATCCAATCCAAGTAGGAATAGAATTGACGCTCTCATTTAAGCTAAATTGTTTGGTAAGAAAATGTGCATCATTGGGTATATCGTTAGTGACAACAATTTCATTGTAACTCACGTCCATAAATACCGTCTGAAGGTTATGAAGTATGGGAATGGTTGTTTGAACAACCTGGTCATTTGGCAGCACCAAAGTGTACCAGGTATAAAATAAAGGCATCTCCACTTCATGTCCGGATGCGTTGATCATGGTCATATTGGCACTTGTCAACTTAGGATGAATTTTATAGAGCTTCCAATCCTTGCAGTCTTTACCCAGAGCAGTGTTTATGGCGATCTTGGCAGTAGGTTTTAGTAGTTCCTGTATGGTTGTAAAACGTATGTCTTTGTTGTCGGTAACGGCAATATTTAGCACCGAAGTTTTGAACCTGCAGACCAATTCATGTTTGTGATGAACAGGTATATCATTGATGATCCGAGGCTCACGCGAAAGAGCAAGAAGATCAAACCGTTTGGAGAAATAGGAATGAATGTTACCGACGGATCTAGTGCCCGTCACTCTTACGTCATTGTTGTCCAGACAAAATATTTTCCGCCCGGTTTCTGAGTTTCCAATCGGAAGAAATTCCTGATAGAGTTCCGTTTCTCCACCGCTATTCAATAAATACATAAAACCTTTGTTCACACCATATCTTTCAACTATTCCCGTGACACCTATTCTGCTATCGCCGAAGTCAATATCGTATCCTTTGATATTGTAATCGTTTTCGGGGATTACACTTTTATCCAAAATTAGGTTGCCATCTTCATCGAATTTGTAAAGCGCCAAACCATACCCGTTGCCATTTTTCCCCAAATACCCCGTTAGCCAAACACCATTGAAAGGGTCAATCACCAATGCTGTTGGAACATCGTCATATCCTCCTCCGTCAAAACTATGCTGCCAAACAATTTCCAATTGATCATCAAACATGGCTATTTTGATGTCGATGTTGTTTAAGTTTTTTACTTGACCACAGACATAAATATTGCCGTTAGCATCCGTTGCAATAGCTGTAGGTCGATCGATGTATTGACTTGGGTTTGGAATTTTTTTCAATGATAGTTGAGAACCTCCAAGTCGATCATAAGAAATGGTAGTAATTTCCGCGTCTGCCCATGTGGTGCCACGCGCGCCAGTTACATACACTTTTGCCGGCGTTAGTGTCAGCCTGGCTCCTGCGTCGTAATGATTGTTGTAATTGTAAACACTTTGCCAGATGAGATTGCCGTTACTTTTGTCGAGGTGGAATGTGAGATAATCAGATTGGGAAACCAGTTTGGTCACAAAACCTGTAACAAAGACACCATCATCATCTGAGGCCTTTATGTCAGTGGGAATATCAGCAAGACCATCGCTGCTTCCATAGATGTATTGCCAAAGTACATTCCCACTGGCAGGGTCAAGTTTAAGAACAACAACATCCGTCATCCCATTCTGGGTTGTAGATGCCCCACAGACAAAGACTCCGGTTTGAGTCACTGAAATTGCGGTGCAATAATCATCCAAATTGTAGGCAGAATAATTCCATTCCTTTTCCCAAAGTATTGTGCCGTCCATCCCTTGGAATTTAGTAATTAGGAAATTAATGCCCTGACCATTGGTCGATTGATTATTGCCTGCGATGATTAAATTTTTACTTTCGTCTAGCACTGATACACTCCAATCCAAAGATGGGTTCGCATTGCCAGTTTGTTTTTCCCATGTTTGATTGCATATAGTTTGTGAAAATGCTTGGGAAAAAGAGAAAATATAGAAAGTGGCTAAAGTTGATTTCATCGCAGAAAAGTATGAATTTTATCAATATGGATGAATTCAAAGGATTTAAAGGATTGCTTAGTCATCCCCTCAATTCAATTCTGAACGTAGTTCCTTTTCCCTCTTCACTCGCTTTCACATAAATTTTCCCTTCGTGATAATGTTCAATGATGCGCTTCACCAGTGAAAGCCCCAATCCCCAACCGCGACGTTTCGTGGTGAATCCCGGTTGAAAAATGGTCTTCCATTGATTCTTCGGAATGCCTTTGCCAGTATCAGTTAATTCAATGCAAGCTTTGTTTTTTTCTTTGAGAATATGTACTGTGAGACTTCCGTTTCCTTCCATCGCATCAACAGCATTCTTCACGAGATTTTCAATTACCCAACCGAATAGAGGTGTATTGAAATGCGCAGTCAAAGTTTTGTCTTCCGTTTCAATATTGAAATGCACTTTATCGGAAACGCGACTGTGCAAATAGTCGAGCGATTGTTGCATCAATTCATAAACATTTTCTTCCGTCAGTTCCGGAACAGATCCAATCTTCGAAAATCTATCTGTAATAGTGTTGAGGCGATCAATGTCTTTGTTTAATTCAATAATGTTAGAAGGATCCACACCTTGCGATTCGAGCAGTGCACTCCACGCCATCAATGATGAAAGCGGCGTTCCCAGTTGGTGTGCAGTTTCTTTCGCCATTCCAACCCACACCTGATTTTGTTCTGCCTTCCTGAAAGTAGAAAAGATAAGGTAAGCAGCAAGTAAAAACACCCCGATGAGTATCAATTGAAAGACAGGAAACATTTGCAACTGTCGCAACACTTCAGAGTCTTCGTAGAAAATAAACTGACGTCCTTGTCCTGGAAGAATCACTTCAATGGGCGCATTGGTATTGCGCATCTGTTGAAGTTTGAATTCGAGCAGCTCAGGCGTGGCGAATTGTGTGGTGTCGAGATTGCCGTTTTTCAGGATGATTTTTTGTGTGCTGTCGGTCACAATCACCGGAACAGAAGCTGAGTTGATGACAGTTTCTGAGATGAATGAATTGATGAGATCATCCATCGTTTCCTGCAGACGTGTGAACAATCTGCTGTCGTCGTAATAAATAGTCTGACCAACTTCTGTGAGATGTATCGGTTCGTTTTTTTTCTTTACAGCTTGATAAAGTGAGTCGATGTATTCAGGGTCATTCTCCTTTCCCGGTGGAAGGTTTACGCTATTCCATAACTTTCCGTTTTCGTCATAAATCAAAACGGGAATGGTCGTGTTCTCCCAAAGAAATTGCGTGATGAAAGTGAAGTCGCTTTCGTAATTGGGATCAGATATGATGTTGTAAGCAGTTCCAAGTAAGTCTGCTTTTTTTCTCTCTTGATTTTTGAGTTGATCGAAAAGATTCTGTGTGAAGTTGACAAGCTCAGCTCTTCGTTTGATCGCTTCACTCCACAATTCGATCTTCTGTCTTTCTTCCACGCGCACGCGATCAGCTATATGTTTGCTGTACCACAGCGTGATACCGACGATCACCATCGCCAATATGAAGAGGAAAATTTTCCAGCGTTGCTTGTTGCTGTATAAATTCATGCGAATGCAAACATCGTTAAGAAGCACTAATTGAGCATGAGGTAATATTTTTGCGCCGTGAAAAACTCAACTGTCTTTGTTTTATTGATGCTCATCGTTACTTTTTTTTCTTCTTGTTCTATAGAGAAAAGAAAATACACTGATGGCTTTCATGTTGAATGGCATCATCGCCACAAGCCTGTGGAAGTGACGGAAAGCAAAGTGGATGAACCGATTGCAGAAGTTCAGCCAACAGTTTTCAATGAGAAGATGACAATCGCAGATGTGGTTTCAGATACAATTGCGAACACATCGGCTTCGGCGGAAATAACACAAGTAGAAAAAGCCAAACCAATTTCACCACAACAAAAGCGCGGCATTGATTTCCGTTCGCGAAATTTTCTTCGCCAATTCATCACACCTGTTTTTGAAAGCAGATCCGAGGTATCGGCTGAAGTGCGACAAGACATATCACAGTTGTCAGTTGTTGGCAGTACATTCGGAATGATTGGATTGATCTTCGCCATGCTTGCCATCGTGAGTTTAATCATCGCCACGCTCATTGCCGAAGGTTGGGCGGCATTGGGATGGATTGGAATAGCTGTTGCTTTCGGGGTGGCTACATTGCCTTTCACGGCAATCGCCCAAGGAATTTTCTGGTATCACCATCAGGGTGTCCCGTGGTTTCAATGGCCCGGCATAGTCGTGAGTTTGATGGGAATTTACGTGGTGATCAGGATTTTGACGGGGAAATAGAATGCATTAATTCTCTTCAGTTAGAGCTGATCAGATAAAGAAAGAGGCCGCCCGCTCAGCGGACAGCCTCATTCCCTAACCAAAACTAAACCCAACAGACGTAGCGTGTTTTAAGATAACGCTATTACTTATCGTTGAAGATCCAAAGTCCCTGGCTCACCAATGTCTTGTCAATATTCGTATTCATAATAACAGGTATTAAAAAATGAAACAACTTGATACACAACGATCGCATCACAACTATCCGATCGCATTATAAAGGTGAGAACACATTTCGTTTAACAAAGACACGAATGCAGAAGCGGAATCGATTTTTTGATTAACGGCAACATATTCGATTTTAAAGGAAGAGATGCAGTTGCACGCAGATTCGCGCAGATTTGAGCAGATTCTTTTTTACTGCGTTTTGCAAAAACTTTTCTGAATGCCACTCATCAGCAGATTCAGAGCGCGCTTCATCACCCTAAAATCCTGCACTCCCACAATCCTATATTCCTATTTCCTCTCTTGTCAACACCCGCCAACCCCTTTAAACACATGAAAAACACCCTTTTTTGAAATACTTTGTTGAAAAGTGCTTGCACAATTCAAAAAGGGAAGTATTTTCGCACCCCGTTTTTCGGAATTCGAAAGATGCTAGTAATCAAGAGCAATGGATACTTTAAGTTACAAAACCGTATCAGGAAATAAGGAAACAGCCAACAAACAGTGGCTCCTGGTAGATGCCGATGGTCAGAACCTCGGTCGCCTCAGCAGTGAAATCGCATTTCTTCTGCGTGGTAAACACAAGACAAATTTCACTCCACATGCTGATTGTGGCGACAATGTAGTTGTCATCAACGCAAGCAAAATTGCCCTTACAGGTAAGAAGTGGGACGAGAAACAATACGTTCGTTACACCGGCTATCCGGGAGGTCAGCGTTTTGCAACACCAAATGAAATGATGGCCAAGCACCCAACTGCAATGATCGAAATGGCCGTTCGCGGAATGCTTCCGAAAAACCGTCTTGGTCGCGCGGTATACCGCAACCTATTCGTTTATGCCAATGCAGAACACGAGCAAGTTGCACAGCAACCAAAACTTCACACAACAACACGTTAAGACATTCAATAGATAATGGCCACAGTAATCAATACATCAGGACGCAGAAAGACAGCCGTAGCGCGTGTTTATATGCAAGAAGGCACTGGCAACTTTATCCTCAACGGTAAAGACTACAAAGATTATTTCCCAACGCTGGTTCTCCAGTACAAAGTACATCAGTCATTCAAAGTGACCGACACAGACGGAAAATATGATGTAATGGCCAACATCGATGGTGGTGGAACAACCGGTCAGGCGGAAGCACTTCGTTTGGCTATTGGTAAAGCACTCATCGAAATCAATCCTGAGTGGAAGACATTATTGAGAGCAGAAGGCCTCACCACACGTGACCCACGTATGGTTGAGCGCAAGAAGTTCGGACAAAAGAAAGCACGTAAGCGCTTCCAGTTCTCTAAGCGTTAATCCGCTTGCTGGAAACAGCTTGTTTAGTATCCAAATCCATTGGACTACTGAGGGGCAAAGGCCCGCATGCATTGGGAAACCATGCATGGTTCGACGTCGGTCGGATCCACAGACTACCAATGGATTGATATGTTAGAGAAAGTAAACAAGAAGTAAATAAATTATAATGGCAAAAGTTACATTTGACGAATTGTTGGATGCAGGTGTTCACTTCGGACACCTCAGCCGCAAATGGAATCCAAACATGGCTCCTTACATCTTCGGTGAGAAGAAAGGAATCCATATCATCGATCTGAATAAGACAGCAGTGAAGCTCGACGAAGCTTCTCATGCAATGAAGCAGATTGCAAAATCAGGCAAGAAGATTCTCTTCGTTGCAACAAAAAAGCAAGCCAAAGACATCGTTTCAGAAAAGGTGAAGGCTATCGGAATGCCTTTCGTTACTGAGCGTTGGCCAGGTGGAATGCTCACGAATTTCGTGACCATTCGTAAGGCTGTTCGCAAAATGTCGAACATCGAAAAGATGGAAGCTGACGGAACTGCTGCTACAATGAGCAAGCGCGAGCGTCTTCAGTTGACACGTACTTTCCAGAAGATGAATAAGAACTTAGGTTCTATCGCTGACATGAACCGCGTTCCTGCAGCCATTTTCGTTATTGATATCATGAAGGAACACATCGCCGTTGCTGAAGCAAAGCGTCTTGGTATTCCGGTTTTCGCAATGGTGGATACCAACAGCGATCCTCGCAAAGTGGATTTCGCTATCCCATCAAATGATGATGCTACAAAGAGTATCACCAAAATTCTTGATGTTGTCATCGAGAGCATCGCTGAAGGTCTTAGCGAGCGCAAGATGGACAAAGACAAGAACGAAGGCGAAGAAGTGAAAGAGGCAAGAGAGCCAAGAGAAGAGAAAGTTGCCAAGGAAGGCGGAAGAGCTAGAAAGCCTCGTCCTGCTGCCGGCGCATAATCTTCATCTTAGCATTGCTTGAAGGAGCAATGAAAGATCAAATTTTATTAACTCAATAATATTAAGACAATGACAATAACAGCTGCAGACGTAAACAAGCTGCGCCAGATAACAGGCGCTGGCATGATGGACTGCAAAAACGCCCTTTCGGAAGCCAATGGTGATTTTGATATGGCCATTGATTTGCTCCGCAAGAAAGGACAGAAAGTTGCTGCTAACCGTGGCGACAGAGATGCAAGCGAAGGACTCGTTATCGCGAAAACTGTTGACGGTGGAAAGCGTGGAGTGATGATCGTATTGAATTGTGAGACAGATTTCGTTGCTAAGAACGATGCTTTCGGAGCAGTGGCAAACAACATCCTTGATTGCGCAATCAAAGGCCAACCTGCAAATCTCGATGCATTGAAGGCATTGAATTACACAGGAACAGATCTCACTATCAATGACAAAATCATTGAAGAGATTGGTAAGATCGGCGAGAAGATTGAGCTTTCACACTACAGCGTTGTAAGCGCGGAGCAGGTATATGCATACAACCACCCGGGCAACAAACTCGCGGCAGTAGTTGGTTTCAACAAGGCTACTCCTGACGATATGGCGAAAGACGTTGCAATGCAAGTTGCAGCTATGGCACCTGTAAGCGTTGACGAGAAGTCAGTTCCTGAAGAAGTAAAACAAAAGGAAATTGAGATCGGAAAAGAGCAAGCCATCAACGAAGGCAAGCCGGCAGAAATGGCTGAGAAAATCGCTTTGGGTCGTCTCAACAAGTTCTTCAAAGAGAGCACGCTGTTGAATCAGGATTTCATCAAGGACAGTAAAATGTCAGTTGCTGCATACCTGCACACCGCCGACAAAGATTTGACGGTAACAGATTTCAAGCGTTTCGCATTGAACTAAAATTACCTCAAGAGATATTTTTAAAAGCCATTCCGCGAGGGGTGGCTTTTTTTGTGGCTCTCGGATTTCGGTTGTTTCACGCAGATTTGCGCAGATGAGGTTGCGGATTGTCGCAAATTTTAAATCACTTTATGTATTTGGCTATTCTAATCTGTGTGAATCTGATGCATCATCTCCGTAAATCAGCTGCGTCATTTGCCGAATCTGCGTGAAACCAAATCATTCTCACCCCCCATGACAATACTTATACTTCTTCCCGCTCCCGCAATAGCACAAATCGTTTCTACCGGGAAGTGATGTTGAAGGCCGAGGATTGATGATTGGTTCTCGGCGAAAGGCCTGAACCATGCGTGCAAAAAGTTACGGGTGGTTTTTTTCGAAGAGTTGAGGTCGTTCGAAAAAGTATTCTGCGGCAACGGCAAAAAATTCTACTTCGCTTGTGCCGCCATAGCGGTCAATGTCAGAATCGCCGTCAGTGATTTCGATAATTTGCTCGCGAATAAATTCAAGCCAGGGAAGCACTTGATGTTTGTCGAACAATATCTCCGGCACCCCATCACCGGCGCCATCTGCTTTGTCAATGAGATGCACAAATTCGTGAATCGCAGTATTTCGTTTGTCCGTTTCATTGCTGAAACCCATTCGCAGTGCTGTTTGTGAAAGTGCCATTCTTCCATTCATCACACCACCACCCACCATGCCCATGATGCGGCGGTTGAGTCCACTGGTTTCAAAATCATGATTGAACGCATCCTTGTAGAGTTCCACAACGATGAGATTAGGATAAAACCATTCGGGAAAAGCAAACAAGGGAATCACTGCACTGGATGCGATGAGAATTTTATCAAGCTCTTCTACTTCGGTGTCCACACCAACAATATTAACCTTGGATAAAAACTCATCTACCTCACGTTCGAATATTTTTTGTTCGTCTTTGTTGAGAGAAGTATAAAAGGAAACATGTCTCAATAATTCGGAATGCCCGCGAGCTAAATCGTCAGGTCTATCAATAACATCAGATGCATATTCCGATGATTGATTTTTCTTTTTGTTGATCAGGAAATAAAATGTAAAAGAAGCAACAGCAAGAAGAATAAATGCGGCAATCGTCATCATACAAAATTGAATTTTAGCGTGCAGATTATAGTTGACGTCAAAAGAATTCTTGGTCGTGATTTGAATGAAGACACGGCTTCAAAAATTTGTTTTGTCATAACAAGTGCAATATGCAATCGCTAAGCAAGTTTATCACTCACAAACATTCCGTATGAATTTTCCAAAGACAATCGCATTGGTTATATGCGCCGTTTTTCTGCTGCAAAGCGATATCTATGGTCAGCAAAGTTGGACGGCGGATCAAATCAAACAAGCCAACACCGCTGATAGTGTCACCGTTTTGACGCAAGTCGAAAAGGACGTTTTCATCTATCTCAACCTTGCTCGTTTATTTCCAACTGATTTCATCAAGTATGAGTTGAACACTTATGCTGCGAATGATTACAATGCAAATTCGTTGAAGCAAATGCTCAAGTCGAAAAGGAAGTTGGCAGCGATCACCTGGAATGAGGATATGCAGGAAACCGCAGCCTGTTTTGCAGCCGAACAAGGTCCGACAAAGAAGACAGGCCACCGCAGAAAATCTTGTGTGACAAACTATCACGGTGAATGCATCTCCTACGGTATGGAAACGGGGCGCGATATCGTGATGCAATTGTTGCTCGATTATCAGGTCCCGGATTTTGGACACCGGAAAATTTGCCTGGCGAATGACATGAATACCATGGGCGTAAAGGACGGCCCGCATGGGTTGAATGGAAGGATGGCGGTGTTGGATTTTCTGTGAGAAGTCATTCTTCACAGTGATGAATAATTTTTCACGCAGATTCTCGCAGATTTTTCAAGAGCGATGCGAAGTTTGTATCAATGATCTGCGAGAATCTGCAACGTCATCTGCGTAAATCTGCGTGAAAAGGACCATCAATGCATTTCCCCACAATCCTTTTCAGTTTGTAATTTAGCCTTCCGCAATTTGGCGCAATAAGAAGTGCGCCGAATATGTGACACACAAACTATCTATGAAGATCATCGTTCCTATGGCCGGTATGGGCAAACGCCTGCGGCCGCATACACTCACCACCGCGAAGCCTTTGTTGCCAATAGCCGGAAAGCCCATCGTACAGAGACTTGTCGAAGACATCGTTTCTATCAGTCACCAGAAAATTGATGAAATCGCTTATGTGGTTGGTCGGTTTGGTGATGAAGTGGAGAAGCACCTCTTATCCGTGGCGGAAGGTCTCGGCGCGAAGGGCACGATTCATTATCAGGACGAAGCGCTGGGAACAGCACATGCAATTCTATGCGCCAAGAGTGCGCTGGATGGCCCGGTTACCGTGGCTTTTGCAGACACGCTTTTCCGCGCTGATTTCAAACTCGATACTTCCGGTGATGGTGTTTTGTGGGTGCAAAAAATTGAAGACCCGCGTCAGTTTGGCGTAGTAGTGTTGGATAAAGAAGGTGTGATCACTGAGTTTGTGGAAAAACCACAGGAGTATGTTTCGGACCTTGCGATGATCGGCATTTATTATTTCAACAATGGCGCAAGGCTGAAGGATGAGTTGCAATATTTGATTGATAACAACATTACCAACAGTGGCGAATACCAATTGCCGGATGCCTTGCGCAACATGGTGAAGAAGGGCGCAAAGTTTTTGCCGGGTACTGTTACAGACTGGATGGACTGCGGCAACAAAGACGCAATGGTGGATACCAACTCGAAATATTTGGGCTACAATAGCGATAAGAAATGGGTGGCGGCGTCGCACAAGAACGAGAACAGCGTGATTATTTCGCCATGTTACATAGGAGAAAATGTGGTGCTGAAGAACAGTGTGGTGGGTCCGGGTGTTTCAGTCGGTGATGGCGCAATAGTTGAAAGCTCTGTTATTAAGAACAGCATCATCCTTCCCGGTGCGATGCTGCAAGGAGCTAACATTGCCAATTCGATGATTGGTACTCAAGTGAAGTATTTAGGAAAACCTGATGACGTGAGTCTCGGAGATTATTCAGTGATAAAAGATTAAATGCGTTTATATAAAATCATTTGCTACGCCCTTTTACTGTTGCTTATTCAAGCATCGGTGGCTTCCTGCAAAAAGCAAAAAGATACAACCGCTTCTCCTTCAAAAAAGGAAGGTGGCGAAGTGGAGCCGGATCAATTACGTCCACAATTGGACACGCGTTTTCAAGAAAAGTTTTTTCAGGGGCAGTTGGAAAAAGCAAAGGGCAACATACAACAGGCTTACAATCTTTTTCACGAGGCTTTGAAGATTGAACCAAAGAATGCCGCCGTGCATTATGAAATTGGTCGCATTGATTTGAATACGCTGATCAGTCCGGAAGTAGCACTCACTCACGCAAAAGTTTGCATAGAACAAGATAAATTAAATCCGTGGTATCAACTGTTGGCAGGCGAATGTTATATGGGTCTTGCGAAATATGATCTCGCGGTGAAATCATTTCGTGAAGTTGCGAAACTCAATCCCGACGATCCGGAAATTTTATATCAGATTGCAACGGCTCAACTTTATGCGGGCAAGACGGCAGATGCTATTGCTACGTATGACGAGCTTGAGCGTCAAAGCGGCCCATATGAAGAGTTGACGCTTCAGAAGCACCGTCTCTACCTGGAGATCAAGGACATGAACAAAGCCGGAATGGAGTTGGAAAAACTGGCAACGGCATTTCCTGAAGAGCCGCGTTATTGGGGAATGGCGGCGCAGTTTTATCAGAAAAATGGCGACCCTGTAAAGGCAGAAGCTGCGATGAAGGAAATGCTGAAGTCGGATCCTGATAATGGTCAAGTGCACTATCAACTTTCAGAATACTATGCTGCAAAGGGTGAAGATCAGAAGTCTTACGAAGAACTGAAACTAGCGTTTAAAACAGTCGACGTGACGATTGATCAAAAGGTGATGATATTGGTGAGATATCTCACATTGACGGATGTGAAGCCCGAATTTTTGCCGCAGGCGTACGAGTTACTTGCACTCACCGAGCTAACGTATCCCAACGAGGCGAAGACACATTCTATTTACGGAGACTTTCTCTATCGTGATAACCGAAAGCTAGAGGCATTGCAACGCTATCGCAAATCTGCTGAGCTGGATGTTTCGAAAAAAATGATTTGGGAACAAATACTCCTTCTGGAATCTGAGTTGTCAGATTACCAATCAATGGTGATTGATAGTAAAAAGGCGTTGGAGTATTTTCCAAGTCAGCCCGAATTTTATTATTACAATGGAATGGGACATCAACGTCTGTTGGACTACCCCAAAGCCATTGAGGCCTATTCCATCGGTAAAGAATTGGTGATTGAAAACAATGGTTTGTTGTCGCAGTTTTATGCTTCACTTGGCGAAACGTATCACTATCAGGGAAATCATGAAAAGTCTGATCAGTCGTACGATGAGTCGCTGCGTCTTGAGCCTGACAATGCATTTGTGTTGAATAATTACGCTTATTATCTCTCAATTCGAAAAGTGAAATTGGAAAAAGCGTCGAAGATGTCGAAGAGGTCAAATGAGTTGATGCCGGGTCAATCCTCATTCGAGGACACGTATGCATGGGTGCTTTTTCAAGAAGGAAAATTTACTGAGGCATTGTTGTGGATTGAAAAATCATTATCACACGGCAGCAAAAATGGCGAGCTGTTGGAGCATCATGGCGATATATTGTTTAGACTAGGTAAGAATGCCGAAGCACTTGCGAAGTGGAAAGAAGCTGCATTGATTGGAGGCACGAGTGATAAAATCCAACAGAAAATAGATCAGCAAAAATTTATTGATTGAACATTGCATAAGCGTCAGATAAATCAAATTAAAGCAAGAGCATCGACCATTCTGAGATTGGTTGCGGGATGTGTGTTACTCGTTTTGATACTGGCTTCGTGCAGGAAACGAAAAGAGTCAATAGCGACGAAGGAGCCGCTCCGTGGAAGGACAACAGCATTTCTTCTAAGACATTATGAGGACAGCAAACTCAATTATGAGTGGCTCGGAATGAAGGTGGATGCGGATTATATCACTATGGGTGAGAGCCAAAGTTTCAAGGCAACCATACGAATGAGAAGGGACAGTGCGATCTGGATTTCGATAACTCCGCTGCTGGGAATTGAAATGATTCGCATGATGGTAACTGCCGACAGCGTAAAATATTTATCGAAAATTCCCGATAACAAGTTTTACTATGTTGGCACCTTCAACGAATTGAATTCAAAAGTGGGAATAGAAATGGATTTTGATATGCTTCAGGATATTCTCATTGGAAATGCAATAGGGCTTGAGAAAGATGAAGGAAGATTTCGCAGCGAAATAGAAGGGGAGAATTACCTGATGATTTCAAAGTATAAAAGAAAGGTTAGACGCGTGGTTGGTATTGATGACAGAAAGCTGGAGAATGATACTATTGTAATCAATCCGAACAACCCCAAGTATCAACGGACAATCCGTAAGATGGATGAAGATGATGATTTGATTATTTCGCGGTATTGGTTGGAGCCGGAGAACTACAAACTTGTGAAATCAGTTTTCAATGATTTGATCCGACAGAGAACGATGGAAGTTTTTTATGGCAACTTTGAACAGAACGATGGTCAGACCTATCCTGCAAAATGTAAAATTGTAACTATTAGTCCCAAGATGCAGCAGGAGCTATCGTTTGATATTACAAAATTGAGTGAAGGGAAAAGTTATGATTTTCCATTTGAAATACCGGATGATTTTCCAAGAAAAGACAGTCTTTAATTCGTTTGAAAATGAAAGCAGGTTGGTGGAATAAAAATTTAGTGATGATGTTGGCCGCGATGTTGTTGCTGATTGTATTCATGATGCCTTTTCATCAGGCCTATTCACAAACGAAGAAACAACTTCAACAACAACGCGATGAGCTGAATGAAAAGATTGAGTTGACAAAAAAGCTCATCCGCGAATCGGAGACTCAACAAAAATCGACTACAAGTCAGGTGCGCATCCTTAATGAGCAGTTGGCGTATCGCGAACAATTGCTGCACAATATCAGTTCAGACATAAAACACATTGACGGAGAAATAGACATAAAGAATCAAGATATCGCAACGATGCGGTCCCAGGTGAAAACCATGAAGCGCGAATATGGCAAAATGATTTACAACGCCTATCGCAATCGAAGTGGTTACGATAAGTTGATGTATATTTTTTCTGCAGGGAATTTTTATCAGGCTTACAAACGTTTTAAGATGACGCAGCGTTATGCAGAATTCAGAAAGCGGCAGGCGATGATCATCAGTGGAACACAACAGGAGATTGAGATCAATGTGAATCTTCTTGAGAAGAACAAAACAGAGAAGCAAAGACTTGCTGATAAGAAGGAGAAGGAAAAGCAACAGATGGCTGAGAACAAGATTGCTCAACAGAAGAAACTGGAAGATTTGCAAAGTGAATCGGCGAATCTTCGCGAGCAACAAAAGAAGCACAAGCTTGATCGAGATAAACTTTCCGCCAAGATTCAGGAAATTATTGCAGAAGAGATACGCAAGGAGAATGAGCGAAAGGAATCCGAACGAAAGAAGGCCAACGTGGCAAATGCAACGGCGAGCAAAGCGGGAACTACAACAGCGGCAAAGTCATCAAAGGTGATGGAATTGGCGCCGGAAACAGTTCTTGTGAATGCGGATTTTGAAAAGAACAAAGGAGGATTGCCTTGGCCGGTGTCAGCAGGAGTGATTACTTCTCGTTTTGGTAAGCATCCACATCCGTCATTGGAGCAAGTGATCGTCAACAATAATGGAGTTGATTTTACGACGGAAAAGAACGCGTCTGCAATTGCTATTTTCAGCGGAACAGTTTCTTCTGTATTCAATATTCCCGGTGCGGGTCAGAATGTAATTGTTACGCATGGATCCTATAAGTCCGTTTACTCGGGGCTTTCTGATGTAAGTGTGAAAGTAGGAGATAAAATTGATGCCAAGCAGAAAATCGGAACTGTAATGTATGACGGTGAGGAATACACATTACATTTTGAAGTCTGGAAAGTTGGATCGGAAGCCGGAAGTGCGCAGAATCCTGAGTTGTGGATCAAGAAGCGCGGGTAGTCTTACTTCTCGATTTTTCAAATCATGTATTGATGGATGTTTGTTGTTCAACAACAACAGAAGCTTGTTCGTCCCAAATTATTCATTGTTTGAATATTCCATTATTTATTTGGTCAACATTGAAAGACTAGGAACTCTTACCGTGTTATAGGGGACAATAGATTGTACTAAAAAGGAACAAATAGGCTTTCGGCGAACACGGCGCTAGCTTATAGGAAAAGGATCCACAACAACGGTTGCGGATTTTTTTTTACAAATCAAGATCAGTCGTGCGACCTTGCAATCCTCCTGTGTGAATAATTAAGATGCGTGTTTCCGGAGCGAAGTGTTTTTTGCGAGCAAGATCCAGTACTCCAAACATCATCTTTCCTGTATAGACTTGATCAAGTGGTATCTTGTGTTGGTTTTCAAAATCGCGTATGAACTGGAGTAGTTCATCATTCCATTTCGCATATCCACCAAAATGATAATCTGTAATCAGGGAAAATTGCGATTGGAATTCATTGGCGATTTCTTCATTCATCAAAAAGTATTTAAGATGTTTGATGACTTCTTGCTTGAGGAATTCGCCATTTTTGAAAACCGGAAAACCGATAATTTTTTGTTTGGGAGATGCGCTGAGTAATAATCCGGCAAGTGTGGCGCCGGTGCCACAAGCACAACAAATGATGTCATAATTCTTTTTGTCAGCTTCGGTGAGAATTTCCATGCAGCCGTTAACACCGAGATAGTTTGAACCACCTTCGGGTACGAGATGAAAACTTCCGTACTCCTCATGAAGCCATCC
>JAYTOA010000146.1:0-20798 GCA_043748015.1 Flavobacteriales bacterium | reverse complement strand
TGATGCGATTTTTCCTCCATCATCGTATTCAACACCAAGTGTAGAAACGACGTGGTTCAACATCATATTACATGGACAAACATCAAAGGCGCGTATACTTTTTCCATCATCGCTTTTGATACTGATATTGGCAATACCGCCGAGATTGAGGCAATATTTATACTCCGGAAACAACATCAAATCCCCTATGGGAACGAGCGGTGCGCCTTGTCCGCCCAGTGCTACATCCGTTGTTCGGAAGTCTGCCACTACAGGTAAGTTGGTGGCAGCGGCAATATGCGGCGCGCTTCCGATTTGCAAGGTCAAACTTTTTTCAGGTTGATGAAAAATCGTATGGCCGTGAGAAGAAATGAAATCCGTTTTGATATTTGAAGAAACTAGAAATGATTTTGTCCAGTCACCATGAAGCTTGCCTATTTCGATATGCAGTTGAGCGAGTTCAATACCACTGCATAGATGCGCTTCACTCAATATTTTTTTCCAATCGACATGGTAGTCGAATGTTTTGGCAGCGAGAATTTCGAAGGACCATTTTTTTTCGAAAGTGAATTTGCACAACGCAATATCGAGTCCGTCGAGCGATGTTCCACTCATCAATCCGGCGACGACATATTTGTTTTTGTTTGACATTTATAATTGCATGCGTATGTTGATAGACAAATGCAATTCAATATTCAATTGCTTTTATTGCCATTGCGCAAAATGGGAAGCAGTGCTCTAATCAACACCGTTGTGTACACGGCATAAATTCCCATCACCGAAAGTGCTACAGCTTTTTTCCCAGGTAAACCAAGAAAAAAGTAAACACCCACGATAATGGCAGTCATGAAAAGTTTGATCAACACTGAACCATTTACAGAAGCAACAAATCGATGTGGTGATTTTTTCGCCGCACCACGGATCATTCGATAGAGCATGAATGTCACAGCGCCATACAATGGAATGAGCATCCATACGACTGATGGCATCTCCTTTTTAGTAGCAAAAAGAACAATCATAGCAACAACATATAGTAACACGGTTGCAATTGTAACGGGGAGGAGAATCGCTTTTGAACTCATAGATGATGTAGGATTATTTGGTCTTCAATAAATCTTTGATGACCATGTAAATAGCAATGATCACACTCGCCAATGATAAGATCAATGTGAACACCGGAATGCGGTGCGGAAATTTTTTATCAAGTTTCATCCCTATCCACACACCAAGAAAAATGGTCGCACCCATTTGGGCCGCCATGCTGCTGTATCGGATAAAAGAGTTGTTATGCCGAGGCCGTTGCGGATGTTCCGGCGTTGACATTGGCATTCATGTTTTCGTTGTGATCCTTTTTCATCTCTTTCACTTTAGCGCCCATATTGCATGCGCCTGAGAAGGATGATCCCGGCTCAACGGCGAGCTTATCAGTAAAAATATCGCCCTCAACTTTCGCTGTTCCTTTGAGTGAAAGCAATTGCTGCACGTAAAGTTTTCCTTTTACAAGTCCATCGATCTCTGCATTCTGACAATGAACTGTTCCTTCCACTTTTCCCGCAGGACCAACGACCAACCTTCCTTTCGTGGTGAGATTTCCAACGAATGATCCGTCAATTCGGATATTGCTTTCGCAGCGGATATCGCCTTCAATACTGGTGCCTTCAACGATGCGGTTGATCCCCATATCAGGAACGGTTTCAATGTTTTTTGCCATAGGATTTTTATTATTTGAAAACATGCGAATTTATTGGTAGTGCAACATATAGAAGTCAATGTACTGATCGATATCCTTGTTCTTGAACAAAGTTATGTAATTCTGTTTTGAGATGAGAAAAGAGCGATACCCCGAAGAGTTAATATCCTTCAATTGATCTTTATCCACTTTGAATGCGTCAACATAAACTTTCGCTTCATCCATCTTCTTGAATGATTTGATGAGTATGAGGTGATTGTTTTTGTCGAGCAAATTGTTCGTCACTTTCAATTGCTGCGAATTGAAAAATGATGAATTAAAATCCGCGACACCGGTTTTTGATTTGTTAATGTCGGAACCCTGAACCGGAATGATCAAAGCAAAATAATGTTCGGCACCGGCATCGAATTTATAAGGCCCTTCATCTATTATCGGATCACCGGTATTTTGAGTACTGTCGGGTTTCACTTGACTGTCCTGGCCGGTGCTTTCATCGGTTTTGATTTCATTCGGAACTTCCGAAGACGCCCCTGCAGAATTACTTGCGTTTACTAACTCTTGTGCGCGCTTCGCCTCTTCAGATCCCGGACAAGTCTTTATGATGTTATTCAGTTCGTTTTGATAATTGACCTTCACCCCATATGGAGCATCGCTGTATCCGACATTGATTGCGCGAAGCAATTTGTATTTACATAGCAAGTGATTCTCAAGTTCGGAATTGATAATGCTATCGCAAAAAGTCTTTGAAGCAGGATAATTTCTTTGTGTATAAAGCGTATAGGCCAGTTGATAAGCCTCGTCTTCCTGCGCATTTTTCATGTCCTGAATTTCGAGGAAATTCGGATTATCCACGAGCATTGCCCAATCTGTTCCGGCATATCTTTCCTTCACTTGATCTCCCCAATATTTCGAGTTGCAGGTTTCGCAAAATGGATTTTTAATGTAGCCCTTGCTTGTTTCTTTTGCGAGCCATGTGCGGAATAACTGATAATATGTAGTTGGATGAAAATCGCTGTCATCCATATTGGCAAGGAGCTCTTCCCATGTGCTGACAGCGTTGTCGATGTCGTTGAGTTTTTCCTTGTAAATTACTCCTGCGTTATAATAACCTTCTGCTGCATCTTTCTTGATGCCAAGCATTTTCGCGAGGTTATCACAAGGCAATTCAGCCAATAGCTCATCTGCAGATTTCGCTTTGTATTTATCGTCAATTTCTGATTTCGTACTATCAGGATTGGAAGCTGTTCCAAGGTTGTCTGCTTCTTCACCAGGACCAAACGATTCCGCCAGTTTTGACTGAAGCCTCCAGTTGTCTTTAAGCGGCCTGTCGCCCCAAGTATCAATGAAATTTTGTTTTCCCTTCTCTTTTAAGCCTTCGTTATAAGCCCAAAATGATCCGGTAATACCTGGAGCAGACGCATTCTTGCGCGCTTCTTCTTCGCGTTTGATATCCGCCTGACGTTCATTTTCTTTTTCGCGTGCAAGATTTTCCGCCAGCTGTTCCAGTTTTTTTGCGCGCTCTTTTGGAGTGAGATTGCAAAGTTCACTCAGACTATCATTCAACATTATAGCGTTGAGATTGGCCACAAGTTCAGTCAAACTTTCCGCCCTCAATTTGATGATTGGAAAACGATCATGTGTTCCGTCAATCGTTGTCAATGTGCTATCATAATAACGTTGTGCAGGTTCGTATTTTCTCTCGTCGAAATACAAATCCGCCAATCGAAGAAAGGCTTTTGCTTTTTGTTTTGGATTGTCCTTGTTAACCGAAAGAGACTTTTCATAAAACTCTACAGCATCCGTTCTACGCTGTTCTTCCCATGCAATATCACCAAGCGCATAATAGATCTGATCGAGGTAATCCTTGTTCTTTTCATCCTTGAGCATTTTGAAAAGCTCTTTCTGGATTTGTGCAGAAGCGCCACCGGTTCTGCTGTAAGAAAGCGCTTTGTTGATGCGCGCATGAAACTCCAAGTCATACACCGGCCTAGAATGAATCGCTGCCTCGTATCTTGTAAGTGCATCGCTACTTCTGTCGAGCTCCTGATAAATCTGTGCGAGGATAAAATTTGGACGGGCGCGATTTTTCTTTTTGCTGATAAACTGAATTCCTTTTTCCAATTCATCGGCTGCTTTGTCCGGTTTTTTTTGGTGAAGCAATACGTCAGCATAAACCAGATGATAATCCGCTTTCATCTCCTTGCTGACATCTTCATTCTCCAGATCGTTTTCCGCGCGAATCAATGCTTGTGCGGCTTTGCCATATTCTTCTTGTGCGATGTAAGCCCGCGCTAGCCATGTGTTGGTTACCAGGTTTATCTCCGGCTTCTTGAATTTTCGATTGACATATTGAAAAACATCCGCCGCCTTGTAATAATTTCTTTTGTAGAAATAAGCTCGGCCAATCACCATGTAATTTTCATCAATCCACTTATTGAATTCCGGCTTTTTCTTACCCTTTTTTCCTTCGTCCTTTATCGTGTGCTTATTGATCACCTTCTCACATTTGGTGATGGCTTTCTCCATGTCAGGATACGCTGCCTTGGCCGTTTCTGCATCACCGTAAATAAAAATCGGGAGAATCTTATCGTAGTCTTCTTTGTAAGTGGATCTGATTTGTTCTGCTCCATTTGCCACCAGCTCATCAGCATTGAAATAGCCGTTGAAATGCGCTGTCATATTGTGATAAACGCGGTAAGAAGTGCCATCTTTCTTGTTGGAGCACGCCAAAAGAAGCGATACTGTCAGCGCGAGTGACAGGAATTGAAGCGTATGTCTAAATTTCACCAAATGCAATTGTTGTTTTCTGTATCGCAGTACAGGCTTGTGTTTTCTGCGACAGGTAACCTTGAAAAATGCGGCATTCCAAGGTTGTAATGTCTTGAAAATGTCCGATTATTCAAATTAATAACGGCACACTAACCAGAAAGGGTCAAAAATATTTCATTTTTGCTGATTATGGGATCAGTTTAAAAATCGGTCCTCACAGCAGAATGGTAGCAACTCCACAACCGAAGAGAAAAAAGCTCTTGAAAAAACTGAAAAGCCGATTCCGGCTGACGGTGATCAATGAGAATACGTTTGAGGAGAAACTGTCCTACTCGCTCACACCACTCAATCTTATTGTAATGTTTGGTGGTTTACTCGTCGTCTTCGGAGCGCTCATCTATTTGCTTGTTGCTTACACACCGTTGAAGAACTATGTAATTCCCGACTATGCGGACACAGGACTTAGAGAAGAAGCGCGTGAGGCAAGGGTGAAGGTCGATTCGCTTCTGGAAGTGACGCGCAAGGGAGAGAGATATATGTCGGATCTGCGTGTAATACTTTCAGGTGGCACGTTGGTGAATTCAGCCGACAGCACGAAGAAGGATTCCAAAGACGCCAATTTGAATTTTCAAGTTGCCGAAGTGGATGATGCGCTTCGTCAGAAACTTTCAGATCAAGACCGTTTCAATCTTCAGGCGGAGGAAAATAGCAATGCTTCGAAGCGTGGTGTCTTGTTGTTCAAACCGGTGAATGGCACAGTTTCCAATCAGTTCAACCCAAAGGAAGGTCATTATGGCATCGACCTGATTGCTCCGAAGGACGATCCTGTGAAAGCAGTTCAAGACGGAACAGTGATCGGCGCGTCGTTTACAGCAGATGGTGGCAACGTCATACAGATTCAGCACAACAACAATCTCATTTCTGTCTACAAGCACAACTCAGTTCTGTTGAAGAAAATCGGCGACATGGTCAAAGCCGGTGAATCCATTGCGTTTATTGGCGATTCAGGCGACCATAGCGAAGGCCCCCATCTGCATTTTGAACTTTGGGAGAATGGCGTACCCGTGAATCCGATGAATTATTTTTCGTTTAGTAATTGATCATTGCATCGTTCGTGGGGTGTTCGTGTGTTTGAACTTTACGTGATTGGCATAGTGCCTGAGTAAACGTGAGCGGTGTTCGTTTCACCTAAGGACTTCGTCCGCAGTCAAGTGGTTGAATCGTGCGGGTTCGGCGGCTCACAAAGGAATAGCCCCTTTACACATCAAGCACATTCTGAAATGGCACTTTCAAGTTTTAATAGCGCCCAGATTCCAATACCAACCCGCAGGGTTGAAGCTCTTATCCCTAGATGAAATCCCGGGGAGTGGAGCAGCGCGTAGCAGGTCTTAGGAAAGAGTTTTGCGAAGCTGCATTCACTCAGTGCTTGCTCAGAAAAACCTACTCATCGGAATCTCATTCTTCTCTCAAAAAGAAAAAAGCCGCATCAATTGACACGGCTTTCGCTCCCCAGCCTGGACTCGAACCAGGGACCCCATGATTAACAGTCATGTGCTCTAACCAGCTGAGCTACTGAGGAATTTGATCTGATGTTTTTTACAAAAAATCAATTCAACTTTCTCGCTCTCAGCACTTCCTTAAAAAGAAGTAGAACACCGATACATCACAAAGCCTTTTTCAAAAGGGGTGCAATATTACAATCTCAGCGTCAATCGACAATATCTTTGACGAAAATATTTTTAATTATGAATCTTGTTGCGGTTGGCACGGTAGCCTTTGACTCTATCGAAACACCATTTGCCAAAATGGACAAAGTCGTTGGTGGCGCGGCTACTTACATCACTTTGTGTGCTTCTCATTTCGTAAAATCCTCTGGTCTTGTCTCTGTTATTGGCGATGATTTTCCTGCAGAAATGTTGAAGGAAATGAGTGACCGCGGCATAGATCAGGCAGGTCTTCAGATCAAAAAGGGTGAGAAATCGTTCTATTGGTCGGGAAAATACCACTACGATATGAACTCGCGCGACACATTGGTGACAGACCTCAACGTACTCGCTGATTTTGACCCGATTGTTCCGGCGGAATATCAGGATTGCGATTTTCTGATGCTGGGAAATCTTGCTCCCTCAGTTCAAATGCGCGTGATTGAACAATTGACAGAGCGTCCGAAACTGATTGTGATGGACACGATGAATTTCTGGATGAATATTGCAATGGATGACCTGCTAAAGGTGATCGCCAAAGTGGATGTGCTCACGATTAATGATGAAGAGGCGCGTCAACTCGCCAACGAACATTCTCTGGTGAAGGCTGCGAGAAAAATATTGACGATGGGTCCTAAATACCTCATCATTAAAAAAGGTGAACATGGCGCTTTGCTCTTTGATCAGCACAACATTTTCTTCGCACCGGCATTGCCGTTGGAAGAGGTGGTTGACCCAACGGGTGCGGGCGATACATTTGCTGGTGGCTTTATTGGCTATCTCGCATTGTCGCAAAATATTTCATTTGAAAACATGAAGCGCGCGGTAATCATTGGTTCGGCCATGGCATCTTTTGCGTGCGAAAAATTTGGTCCGGATAGATTGCTGGAGATCACAAAAGACGAAATCAATGACCGCATCGAGCAGTTTGTTGCGCTTACTGATTTTGAAATTCTGGTGGAGGAATAATTCAAACGTTCTTTTCTTGAAGCGAAAGTGATGATTTGTTGACCGACAAAGACAAGGCGTTTAGCGATTGTCAATGTTGATCACCGACATCATGAAATCTATTGGAGAAAAGTGAAATGATTTTCGCATCCAATAACTCAAATCACAAAAAAATGATATCCAATCACGAAATAGACTACCGCATTTACGGTGAGGAAATGCAATGTGTCGAACTAGAACTTGATCCAAATGAAACGGTAGTGGCTGAGCCTGGCGCATTCATGTATATGGATGGAGGCATTCAAATGGAAACCATCTTCGGCGATGGCAGCACTAGTCAGGGAGGCTTTTTCGATAAGCTGAAAGGTGCAGGAAAAAGATTGCTCACAGGCGAAAGCATGTTCATGACAGCGTTCACGCACACCACGCAGGGCAAGGCGCGTGTGGCATTTGCTTCACCATATCCGGGAAAAATTATTCCATTGGATCTTCACAAGCTTGGCGGAAAAATCATTTGTCAGAAGGATGCTTTCCTGTGCGCAGCCAAAGGAATTTCTGTTGGTATAGAATTTCAACGCAAACTTGGAACAGGACTTTTTGGTGGAGAGGGTTTCATCATGCAGAAGCTCGAAGGCGACGGCATGGCCTTTTGTCATGCGGGTGGTCATATCATTGAGCGTGATCTGCATCCGGGAGAAACTTTGCGCATTGACACCGGTTGCATTGTGGCCTATACGCGTGAAGTTGATTTCGATATTCAATTCGTTAAAGGAATTAAGAATTCACTATTTGGTGGAGAAGGTTTTTTCTTTGCGGTATTGAAGGGCCCCGGAAAAGTTTGGTTGCAGACTTTACCTATTTCAAGATTGGCCTCAAGAATTTCAAGTTATAGTGGAATGGGTCGTCGCAAGGAAGAAGGAGGTATCCTTGGTGGGTTGGGCAATCTGCTCGATGGCGATGGCATGTAAAAATTTTGCAGTTGTGATGATTTCCGCTGCGAATTCTTTTTTTGTTTTGGAAATCATTGAACACAAAATTTATCATTGAGCAATACCTGCGATATAGAACACTTACTGTCGGCAATCAATCGTCCTGATGTCGTTGTGCTGGATGCGCGAAGTCCGGGGGAGTTTACGCAAGGGCACATTCCGGGAGCAATCAGTTTTCCATTGTTGAATGATGAACAGCGTCACATCGTCGGCATCACTTACAAAGAGCAAGGCAAGCAAGCGGCGGTGATCAAAGGCTTTGAACTAGTCGGTCCACTTTTTTCTCAATACGCAACAGATGCTATCGCTCTTGCAAATGGAAGAGAGATTTATGTCTATTGCTGGCGTGGCGGTTTGCGCAGCAATGTCATGGCGTGGATACTCAGTTTGTCCGGGTTGAATGTCACATTGCTTACTGGCGGTTACAAAACCTATCGTCAAAAATGTTTAGAGCTTTTTTCAGCGCCGCATCATCTTGTATTGGTGGCGGGAAGAACGGGATCGGGTAAAAGTGAAATACTCGAAGTGTTGAATTCGGAGGGAGAATCCATCATTGATCTCGAAGGATTGGCCAATCACAAAGGCTCTTCATTCGGCGCTTTGGGACAATTGGCACAACCGACACAAGAACATTTTGAAAATTTGATGGGATGGCATTTATTTCTACAACAGGGAAAAAAAATGTGGGTCGAGGACGAAAGTCGATTCATTGGAAAGGTGCGCATACCGGATGCATTTTATGAGCGAATGATAGTTTCTGGAATGGTAGAAATCGAGCGCACGTTAGACGATCGTTGCGACAGAATTTTGTTGGAGTACGGGCATTTTCCAAAAGAACAACTCGAAGAAAGAACAACAGCCATCACCAAGCGCATGGGAGGCGACAGAGTGAAGGAATCTGTTGATTGTTTATTGTCAGGCGACATGAAAGGTTGGTTGATTCCACTGATGGATTATTACGACAGATCATACAGTCATGCACGAGAAGTGCGCAAAAAATTATTGCTCGGTAAAGTGGTTGTCAACGGAGAATCTGTATTGGAAATTTGCGAGAAACTCAAAGCAATGGAGGAGATATTATGGGTGAGACAATAGAAGCAGTGAAACTTACATCGTACAGCAAAGGCGCGGGATGCGGCTGCAAAATTTCACCTGCAGTGCTCAAAGATATTTTGCGAACAACGGAAGAATTTCCCGCAGATCCACGATTGATTGTTGGCAACGAAAGCAATGATGATGCATCTGTTCTTGATCTTGGAAATGGCGATTGTCTCATCAGCACAACAGATTTTTTCATGCCAGTTGTCGATGATGCATACACGTTTGGAAAAGTCGCTGCGGCTAATTCTTTGAGTGATGTTTATGCCATGGGAGGCACGCCCATTACAGCGTTGGCGATTCTCGGTTGGCCGGTAGATAAACTTTCACCGGAACTTGCACAACGCGTTCTCGAGGGCGCGCGATTCATTTGTCGCATGGCGGGAATAACTCTTGCCGGTGGTCACAGCATCGAAAGTGCCGAGCCGATTTTTGGTTTGGCAGTCAACGGAATCGTTAAGCGCGATCAGATAAAAAGAAATAACACAGCGAAGGTTGGTGATAAACTTTATATCACAAAGCCCTTGGGAATGGGGGTTGTCACCACTGCGGCGAAGCGTGATGTTGCAAAACCCGAGCATGTAGAAGCGTGCATCAGTTACATGACGTCATTGAATAAAATGGGTGAGACTTTAGGAAAGATTCCCGGAGTTCATGCGCTCACCGATATCACAGGATTCGGATTGGCCGGACATCTTATCGAAATGTGTGAAGGAAGTAATTGCTCTGCTGAATTGAGTTTTGACGCAGTTCCGGTATTACCTTTTTTGAATGAATACTTGGATCAATTCATTTATCCGGACATGTCGACGAAAAACTTTTCGTTCTATTCATCGAAAATTTCAACATTGAATGCAGTGCAACTTTTCACCTTATGTGATCCACAAACTAGTGGAGGATTGCTTGTTGCTATTTCAAGTGAAGCCGAAGAAGAATATTTAGGCGTCGTTCAATCATTTGGATTGCAAGGTATCGCTGATAAATGCGTTGGAGTAATTACTGAAAAAACAGAGAAGGTCATCAACGTGAAGTAAACAGTGCTGAATTGCATAGTGAACTTCATACTTTTGCGCCCCGTATTTCGCACCCATAGCTCAATTGGTTAGAGCAACTGACTCATAATCAGTAGGTCCTTGGTTCGATTCCAAGTGGGTGCACAAGAAGGCTGTCACGTATTGGGCAGCCTTTATTTTTGGAAAACTGAATGGCGGTGTTTATCTTTTATGAAAATTCAACCCAATGCGAAAATTTGTTTTTTTATTCGTTTTCACTTTTGTTTCACAACTCATATATGCTCAGCCCGATCGCTATGCGACTGCGTTGATGAATATACCGTTCATTGTATTTGAAGAACAACAGATCAATTTTAGAGAAACAGTTCATCCATCTATCGGAATTCTCGTGACGGCAGACATGAAGGACTATTCGAAAGATTGGAAGAATTGGTTGAAGGCGCAAATCGGTCAGGATTCCAGAAGCACATCGGGGTATTATTCTGCAATGAATGTGATCATGTCCTCTGTTTCGCCTGATAGTATCAATATTCATTACGGATTGTCGAAGGATGGTGACGCAGTTCGTCTCAACATTCTAGTTGACAAGGGTGGCGTTTTCTTTTCTGAGAAAGATCATCCTGAGTTGATTTCAAAATTGAAAGCGTCGGTAAGTGGACAGGTGAAATCTTTTTATATAAAATATTATGATGAGAAAATTGCCGATCAACAGAAGCACTATGACAAAAGCCTAAAAGAGATGAGCAAGTTGAAGAAGAAGCAGGACAAATATGCGAGCTCACTGGTCAAGCGCAATAAGAATATTGATAAAGCAGAGGATGAAATGCGTTCCGCGAATTCAAAGGTGAAGGATAGTGAAGCGAAAATTAAGTTGTTGAATGCGCAACTTGCTGTGGACGACAAAGGTGTTGAACAGGCATTGAAAGAGGCGTATGATCATCAGCAATTGATTTCAGCGCGTGAAGGAGATTACAATCGATTGAATTCAACAGGAACATTGAACTCGAAAGAAGGATCAAGGGTATTGAAAGACCTTGATAAAATGAGATCGAAGCAAGAGAAATTGCAGGCAAATATTCTTAAGTCAAAATCAGTGGTGACCAAAACACAGCAAAATATTTTAAAGGAAGAAGGCAAGAAAACACAACTACTGTCGATGCTTGAAAGCGGAAAAAGCAAGAAGGAAAAAAACGGATCAGAAATATCCGGATTGAAAAATGCGCAGGAGAAAAACGAAAACAATATGAAGGATGAACAAGTTATTTTAGACGCAGCATTGGCGGATCTCGATAAATTGAAATCAGCCAAAACCACTTTTGTTGAGAAGCGCTAACCCAAACTCACCGTGTTGCGTACGGTTTTTTGAATTCTTGAAATAAGCTACATTTCTTTCTTAAGGAGGAATATAAAAATGGAGTGTTCGCAGCAAGCGCCTCACGAACAGTTTTTGAATCTTTGAATGACTAGTGCGCCTCTAGCCAGTTGTACCCCGTACTCATATCGACCACAAGCGGCACGCGCATTTTCACAGCGTTACTCATTTTATCCCGAATAATCGGCTTCACAATTTCCACTTCATCAAGATGAACATCGAATACTAATTCATCATGTACCTGCATAATCATTTTTGATCGAAGGTTTAAGTTTTTTAGCTCGTTATGAATTTGGATCATTGCCACTTTGATGATGTCCGCTGCTGAACCTTGAATGGGCGCGTTGATGGCATTGCGTTCGGCAAAACTTCTCACCACGCCGTTGGATGAAACAATATCCGGCAAGTATCTGCGACGACCTAGAATGGTTTCGACATATCCAATTTGTCTGGCGCGTTCAATCGTTTCCTGCTGGTAACTTTTTAAACTTGAAAATTGAGTGAAGTAAGACTCGATGATTTCTTTTGCTTCACCTCTAGAAATTCCGAGGTTTTGAGCGAGACCAAATGCACCCTGCCCGTATATAATTCCGAAATTAACCGCTTTTGCTTTTGAACGCATCTCTTTTGAAACGTCTTCAATCGGAACACCAAAAACTTTTGCCGCAGTTGCTTTGTGAATGTCTTCACCGTTCATAAATGCTTCACACATATTTTCATCATTGCTCAATGCGGCGATGATGCGCAATTCAACTTGCGAATAGTCGGAGGAAAGTATAGTGTGGTGTTCATCGCGTGGAATGAAAGCCTTGCGAATTTCCTTTCCGCGTGTTGTTCTAATCGGTATGTTTTGAAGATTAGGATTATTGGATGAAAGTCTTCCCGTTGCAGCAACTGTTTGCATATAGTTCGTGTGCACACGACCGGTAATGCTGTTAATCATTGTCGGCAGTGAATCAACATAAGTCGATTTTAGTTTTCTGATTTCACGGTAATCGAGAATTTTCGCAATGATCGGATTGTCGTGTTCGAATTTCGAAAGTGTCGCTTCGTCTGTACTGTATTGTCCGGTCTTTGTCTTTTTGATTTGATCGCTGATTTTCATCTTATCAAAAAGAATCACACCCAGTTGTTTTGGAGAATCGACATTGAATTTTTCTCCGGCGAGATCGCAGATGTCTTTCTCTAATGCGACAATATCTTTTTGCAACTCTTTACTATAGTCGTTCAGAAAAGGCTCATCGATTTTCACACCTTCCCATTCCATATCGGCCAATACTGTGATCAACGGAATTTCAATCTCATCGTACAATTTTTGCACACCGTTTTTTTCCAGTTCAGGTGAAAAAATTTCCTTGAGTTGCAGGGTGATATCGGCATCTTCCGCAGCGTAGTCGGCTATTTCAGAAGGATCAAGATCAGCCATGCTTCCTTGCGTTTTTCCTTTTTTTCCGATAAGCGTGTCAATGGAAACAGGTGAGTATCCGAGGTAAATCTGACTTAGGAAATCCATGCCGTGCTTGCCATCGGGATTGATGAGGTAATGTGCCACCATAGTGTCGAAGATTTTATTCTTCACTTCAACGCCGTATTTGGACAACATTTTGTAATCGTACTTGTAGTTCTGCGCTATCAATTCTTTTTTGTCATCACCGAAAACATCACCGAATTTTTGCAGTAATTTTTTTGCTGTTTTTTCATCTTGTGGAACCGCGACATACCAGGCTTCATGTGGAGCAATAGCGAATGACATTCCGACAAGAATGGCGTTGATAGGTTCGATATCGCTCGTTTCGGTATCGAAGCAAAATGAATTCGCATCAGCTAATTTTTTAATCAAGGCATCAACATCACCGTCATCAATTACGAGGTGGTATTTGTGTTCAACATCATTGATTGTTTTTAGTTGTGATGGGGTTTCGGCTTCTTTATCCGCGGCGGTTACCAATTCTTCAGTTGAAAACAATTCACCTTGCTTTGCTTCAAAAGAACCGCCATTTTCACCCAGCACTCTTTTCACCAATGTTCTGAATTCAAGCTCCTCGAAGACATCTCGAATGAGGTCTTTGTTGATGCTTTTCACCTTTAGTTTTTCCTCATCGAACTCAAGCGGTACATCGACAATTATCGTCGCGAGTTTCTTGGATAACAAAGCAATCTCATGACTTTTCTCGACGTTTTCTTTTTGTTTGCCTTTGAGTTGGTCGGTGTTGGCGAGAAGTCCTTCTACCGATCCGAATTGCTGTACGAGTTTGGTGGCGGTTTTTTCCCCGATACCAAATATCCCGGGGATGTTGTCTGATGCATCACCCATCATTCCAAGAATATCAATGAGCTGCTCAACTCGTTCAATTCCGTATTTCTCGCATACTTCTGGTGTGCCAAGTATTTCTACATCACCACCTGATCTGCCGGGCTTGTAGACGAAAATATTATCACTTACAAGCTGGCCATAATCTTTGTCGCTTGTCATCATATAGGTGAGAAAGCCTTCCTGTTCGGCTTTTTTCGCAAGCGTTCCAATAACATCATCCGCTTCGAATCTGTCGATTTGGTAAAAAGGAATATTCAAACCCTCAATAATCCTGACGATGTATGGAAAAGCGAGTTTGATATCCTCGGGAGTTTCTTCACGTTGTGCTTTGTATTCCGGATATTCTTCCACACGAAAAGTTTCTCCATGCGGATCAAAAACCACGGCCATGTGAGATGGTTTTTCATTGTTGAGAATGTCCAGCAGAACATTCGTAAAACCAAACATTGCAGACGTGTTCAATCCTTTGGAATTGATTCTTGGATTTTTTATAAACGCGTAGTAGGCGCGAAAAATCAAAGCATAAGCGTCGAGAAGGAAGAGTTTTTTGTCAGATTCTTTTGAATTCATAGTCGAAAAATGGAAGGCGAAGTAAGTGATAAGAATTTTGATTTGTGCATCAAGGTTGCAATCGATTGGTAGTGGTGTTTTGAATCCAAGTAAAACTCAGCGTGTTAGCGGCCGATAGGGAAATTTTGGCAAGCAAACTGAATGATTGATTGGATTGCCTTTCCTAGGGTAGCCAAAAATATTAACATAGGATTAAAGAAATGTGCTTTCTTTGTGCTAACCCCCTGCAAATTAGGTTACCCAATTTCTAAACAAATTCACATGATGAGAATTCTACTACTCTCTTTGGCGATTATTATCGTTAATTCATTCAATTCTTTTGCTCAAGCTCCCGCGAATGACATATGCGCAAACGCTATAACCATTGCTGTCAATGGTGGATATGTCAATGCGAGCAATACCAATACTGTGACGGACGGTCCGACCCCCAATTGCGGTGGTACCACGGCTATCAAGGATATCTGGTACAAGTTCGTATACACTGGAGGAAATGTCACAGTCGAAACACAACTTGGAACACTCACGGATACCCGTCTCGCTATCTATGGTTCTTGTGGAGGTACGATGATCGTTTGTAATGACGATTTTGGAGGTACATATAGGTCGTCGGCAACTTTGACTTGCACGCAGTTAACCTTGAATAATACGTATTACATACAGGTCGGAGGTTATAATGCTTTGGTTGGTGCTTTTACTATTCAAGTTACATCTGCCGCAGTCGCCGGTTGCATGGATCCGGTTGCAACCAACTACAATGCTTGCGCAACTACAAGCAATGGTTCGTGCACTTACACTCCACCTCCAACGGGACTTGCAAATGATGTGTGCGCCAATGCGATTCCAATCACACTCAATAGTGGCTATGTTAATTCGACCAACGTTGGAACAACCTCAGACGGACCAAATCCGAGCTGTGGCGGTAGCACACTTATCAAGGATGTTTGGTATTCGTTTGTATATACTGGAGGAACTGTAATTGTAGAAACTCAACTCGGAACATGCACTGATACACGACTTGCAGTCTACAATTCATGCGGCGGAACGATGCTGGCTTGCAATGATGATGTTACGGGATCATTGAGATCTTCAATTTCATTGTCATGTACGCAGTTAGCCGTGGGTACGAGTTATAAAATCCAGGCCGGAGGTTATAATGGACTCACCGGAACTTTCACAATACAGGTTTCTGCAACCGGAATTCTTGGTTGCACCGATCCAATGGCTACGAATTATCTGGCCTGTTCAACACAAAATAACGGATCATGTGTTTATCCGGTACTCACAGCACAGTTCAATCAAGCTCCTTCGGGTACGAATTGTTTGAATATTCAATATACGAGCACTAGTTCAGGTAATATCACGGGTTACGATTGGTCATTCCCGGGAGGAACACCATCAAATTCAGCTGCTCAAAACCCAATTGTCACTTATCCTTCAGCAGGAACGTATTCTGCCACGTTAATTATAACGGACGCTACAACAGCCACAAGCACTGCTACCAACAATAATGTTCAGGTTCAAACGGGACAGATCGTGACGGTAGACATTACGCCGGATGCGAATCCAACACAGACAACCTGGAAAATGTTCGATGGCAACAACGTGATAGTTGCACAGGGTACAAGTAATGACCTCACATTTTGTATCAACAATACATGTCATCGTTTCGAGATTTATGACTCCGCAGGTAATGGATTAACAGGCACCGGGAATTATAAAGTTTATGTCAACGGAATTCAGGTAGCCGGAGGAGCAGTTTTCGGAAGTAGAGATATACGTGACATCAATTGTCCGGCAGGAACAAGCTGCAATAATGTGCTCGTTGCTTCTCTTGGATTGAACGATGTCCCATTTGACAATTCTTGGTACACGTTTACGCCAGCAGCGAATGGTCAATACAGAATTTCTACTTGTGGACTCGCTGCATGCGACAACAAAATATGGGTGTATGATTATTGTGTCATGGCGAATTTCGATGAGTCGAATGCAGCGACATATACATATAACGACGACTTCTGCGGAGTGCAGGCTCAGACGGATGTCTTCATGACAGCCGGAAGCACCTATTACGTAAGAATTGGAAGTAGTTCAGGCGCATGCGCGGGTACTAATTATCAAGCACTGTTTGAATATGTAGGTGCGATTACCGGATGTATGGATGTACTGGCATGTAACTACAATCCACTTGCAGCGGTTGCTGGTCCTTGTTATTACAATGGAAGTCCGAATTGCAACAACCTTGGCCCTGATCTCGAAGTAGTGCTGAGTGATATGTTTAACTCACTTTATCTAACAACGATTACTTCTACAGATGCCTGTCTTGTGAATGAGGGATGTTTGCAGGGTACCGGCACTCGTCAGATTTTGCGATTCACAACAAGGATTGCAAATATTGGTAATCAAGACTATTTCATTGGAGTGCCGAACGCGAGCAATCCTCAGTTTGAATACGATCCTTGCCATAACCACTATCACTATGAAGGTTATGCAGAGTATTTGCTATTTGATCAGACAGGAACACCCATGCCACAAATTGGCTTTAAGAACGGATTTTGCGTACTTGATTTGTCTTGTCCTTCGGGTATAACCGCTCAATACTCATGTGGCAATATGGGTATCACCGCTGGATGCGCCGACTATTACTCTTCAGGCCTGGCTTGCCAGTGGGTAGATATTACAGATGTACCGGCAGGAGATTATTATCTTGTTGTCCGCACAAACTGGGATCAAAGTCCTGACAGACTTGGTCATTACGAGTTGCGATATGATAATAACTGGGCTCAGGTATGTATACATTTTGAGCGCAATGCCAGCAATGGTATTATCAATTTTACCAAGACAATTACAGCTTGTCCTGTGATTGAAGACTGCCTTGGAATTCCATTTGGAGATAACTACACTGATTGCGCTGGAAATTGTCCCGGTACAGTGAAAAGTGGTGACATCGACAATGATGGATACCTTAATCCGTTAGATGAACACTTATATGGTGAAGCGGCTGTTTATGGTGGCACTGCAGTGACGCCTTGCAAAGACCTTAATAGTGACGGAGAAATTACAGTTGCTGACGCTTCATACCTCGGAGCATGTCTGCACGCTCAACAGGATTTAGGCGTAAATCCACTTCAATATACTTCATGCCCTTGGGATCCTGAATTCATTGAATCCAATGAGAACGTTACTCTCGGTGTTACTAATCTGAATACAACAGAGCAATACTTTGATGTTTACATCGTCAATCCTCAGAATGAAGTGATAGCGTTGCAGTTAGATTTTTCTGGAGCGTTGATTTCTTCTGTTCAGAACCTGCTTCCAACTTCAACCTGGAATGCTCACTCACATGCAGAAGTTGGTGGCAATACAATTGCTGTAACCAGCGAAATTCACACGGAGATCCCAATTAATTTGACGCCACTTTCGATATTGAGAGTGTATTATTCTTCTCTAACATCGAATACTGTTTGCGTCAGCAACATTGTAGATGTGATGAATGAGCAGAATTACAATGTCCTTACAAATTATGGCATTTGCCAGTCGGTAATTGCGAATGTCGACGCGAACTTCACAGCAAGCTCAACAAGCATCTGTGCAGGTCAATCCGTGACTTTCACGGATACATCAACAGGCAACCCAACAGGTTGGTCATGGTCATTCCCGGGTGGTACACCTTCTACATCAACAGCTCAAAACCCTGTTGTTACATACAACACTGCGGGGACTCAAAATGTTACTTTGATTGCTTCAAATTCTGGAAGTACTGATACTGAGTTGAAGACAGCTTACATCGTAGTTGGCGCCTCTGTACAATGGTTTTATGATGCGGATGGTGATGGATATGGTAATAGCGCAGTTACAGTGTGGGCATGCGATGCACCTCTGAATTTCGTTGCAGCTGGAAATGATTGCGACAACAACAATGCAGCTATTCACCCCAACGCTACAGAAGTTTGCAACGGTATCGATGATAATTGCAACGGATCCATTGATGAAGGATTTGATCTTGACAACGATGGATTTACAACATGTGATGGCGATTGCGATGATAATAATTCATTGAGATATCCGGGAGCATTTGAATTGTGCAATGGAATAGATGAGGACTGCGATCTATTGATAGATGAAAATTATGATGTTGATGGCGACGGCTACACAGCATGTAACGGAGATTGTAATGACAACAATGCTGCCGTGAAGCCTGGGGCAACGGAAATCTGCAACGGCATAGACGACAATTGCAATGGATCAACCGATGAAGGATTCGATTTGGATGGCGACGGTTTCACAACCTGCAATGGTGACTGCAACGACGCCAATCCGAACATTAACCCTGGTGTGCTCGAGGCATGTAACGGTGCCGATGACAATTGCAACGGAATTACTGACGAAGGCTTCGATGAAGATGGAGATGGATTCAGTGTGTGCTTTGGAGATTGTGATGACAATAATCCATTGATCTACCCTGGGGCTGATGAATTGTGCAACGGAATCGACGATAATTGTAACGCTCTTATTGACGAAGGATTTGACAACGATGGTGATGGTGTTTCTGTTTGTGCAGGCGATTGCAATGACAACAATGCTTCAATCTATCCAGGCGCAATAGAACTCTGCAACGGAATTGATGACAACTGCGATGGTAACATCGATGAAAATTACGATAATGACGGTGATGGTTTTACCACATGTGTCGGAGATTGTAATGACAACAATGCGGCGGTTAATCCTGGTGCTGCTGAAGTTTGTAATGGAATTGACGACAACTGCAATGGATCAACAGACGAAGGATTCGACATTGATGGTGATGGATTTACAACTTGTGGTGGCGATTGCAATGACAACAGTGCCGCAGTATTTCCAGGGGCACCAGAGCAGTGCAATGCTATAGACGACAATTGCAACGGAAGTATTGATGAAGGATTTGACGCAGACGGCGACGGATACACTACCTGCAATGGAGATTGTGATGACAACAACTCAGCAATCAATCCTGGCGCAATTGAATTGTGCAATGGACTTGATGACAACTGTAATGGACAGACAGACGAAGGCTTTGATGTGGACGGCGATGGTTATACTACTTGCGAAGGTGATTGTAATGATGCGAATGCGTCAATACATCCCGGACAAACGGAAAGCTGCAACAGTACAGACGACAATTGCAATGGGATTGTTGACGAAGGATTTGACGCAGATGGCGATGGCTATACAACATGTAGTGGTGATTGTAACGATCTTAACGCTAACGTGAATCCAGGCGCAACAGAATTGTGCAACGGTATCGACGACAATTGCAATGGCACTGTTGATGAAGACGCAGACGCAGACGGCGACGGATTTACTAATTGCAGTGGAGATTGTAATGACAACAGCGCATCTATCCATCCGGGTGCTGCGGAATTGTGCAATGGACTTGACGACAATTGCAACGGATCAATCGATGAAGGATTCGATGTAGATGGCGACGGATATTCTGTTTGTGCAGGTGATTGCAACGACAACAACGCAAATATTCATCCGGGTGCAATCGAAGCATGTAACAATGCCGATGACAATTGTAACGGAAGTGTTGATGAAGGATTCGACATAGACGGTGATGGTTATACAAGTTGCAATGGAGATTGCAATGACAATAATGCTGCTGTTCGTCCTGGAGCTGCTGAAGCTTGCAACGGAATAGATGACAATTGTAATGGATCAATCGACGAAGGCTTCGACATGGATGGTGATGGATACACCACGTGCATGGGTGATTGTAACGATAACAATTCAGCCGTTCGTCCGAATGCAACAGAAGTGTGCAATGGAATCGACGATAACTGTAACACTTTGATTGATGAAGGCTTTGACCAGGATGGTGATGGATACACCTCATGTGGTGGCGATTGTAATGATAACAACGCTGCACGCAATCCAGGTGCTGTTGAAATTTGTAACAGTATCGATGACAACTGCAATGGTCAGGTTGATGAAAATGCCGGCCCATGGTATTACCAGGATTTTGATGGCGACGGTTATGGTAATCCGAATGTATCAATGCGCTCATGCGTTCCTGTGAACGGATACGTAACAAACAATCTTGACTGTTTTGACACTTTTGCGAACAGGCATCCCGGTGTAATTGAAATGTGTAATGCAATTGATGACGACTGCAATGGTTTAATTGATGACAATTGTTCAAGCATTCCGAATGACTTCTATGTAAATGCTATAACGCTTATACCTTCGGCTTATGGCACGTGTAACTCGTTTGGAAGTAGTTTGTCGGGAGCAACCGCTTCACCTGAATCTAATTCAACAGCCATAACAGGTCAGGACGTATGGTTCAAATTTGTTGCAACGAATCCGGGAGTGCG
>JAYTOA010000145.1:0-5604 GCA_043748015.1 Flavobacteriales bacterium | reverse complement strand
TTCGGTTTGCGGGAAGTTGTAGAATCGTCAACTTTCTTTTTCCAGTTATTTAAAATTTCGATGGTATTCAGTTCGTCCTTTCGAATTTTTGCGCGAGGTGGAATCAATAGTTGAGGGTCATAAACCGGAGATTCAACATTGTAATTCAAACCATAGGCTTTCGTTGATTGCCTGAAGAAAGAAAGACTGTCGTAGAAAATATTCAGTAGAACAAGAAAGATGACAAACACTGTAATTGTCCATCCGCGTAACCATGAATGCAACGCGCTGATCAACATAATGAACATGGTGAAAAAGAGCATCGCACTTGCACCGGCAGGAATGACGCAAATTTCAAACGATCTCAAAGAGCCAAGAACGAGAAATGAGATCAACAACACCAATTCAAAACGAGAAGCGTTGATGTGATTTTGCGCGAGCACCTTCTCTAATACATCCTTGCCATAGTGATTACTTTCACGTGCCAGACTGATTTTTCTGTAGGAAGAAAAATATGTTTCAACGTGCCACTTACGACCAATCAATCTCTGGCTCATCCATTTGAATGGGTGATGAATTGGCGTATCGACCAGCGAGAGATCCGCTTGATCAACTCGGCGCTTTCGGCCTTTACCAAAAGCATCCGCTTCCTTGTTTGTATACATAAAGTACACATAAGAAAGGGTTTGAAAAAAAGCAAGCGATGTAAAAAAAATGAATAGATTGAATATCACTTGAAAAGGTGGAATCAGCTCCTTCTCAATCTGATATTTCGCACTGCAAAAAATATAAGTCAGGAGAAAAATTCCCGGCAGCACAAAATTATTGATACAGAATTTATGGAATGGTTTGTTTAGCGTGGCAATGAATGGAAACCTATATCCATGCATGATGTAGGTATACAGGTTGAACCCACTGATGAATCCGCCAACAGCAAATCCAAGAATGCCGAACGACAGCCATCCGGTTTTTCCCATGTACTCAGGAACAAGAAACTGTTGTGGAACACCAATACTTCTGCCGACACCACCGGTAATGATGGCGAAAAAGAAAATCCAAATAAAGAGAAGAAAAATATTTTTCTTGAGATGAAGCAGCATGAGCTGTAATGGAAAAAAGTATTTCCATCTGTGCGTCTTACGATGCGGTGCTGTGTGATGTGGGTTCATCGTCGGTGAAAGTAGTCAGCTATTCTATATTACTGCCAAATTCTTTGTACGCAGTTACGCTCAAAATGTGACATTACAAATGATTCTTTATTCTACCTACACGTTGCTCTAATTTTGCGCGCCCGAATATGAACTGCTACGGCAGTATCAAATGCCCGAATGTCAACTGTAGAAATCAAAAATAAAAAGGCCTTGTATCGGTATTTTCTCCTCGAAGAATTTACTGCAGGCATTGTCTTGTCCGGTTCAGAGATAAAAAGCATTCGAGCAATGAAGGCCAATATTGGAGATGCGTATTGCAAGATGCGCAACGGCGAACTTTTCATTATCAATATGTATATCGGACCCTATTCGAATGCCGGTTACAGTCAGCACAAAGAGCGCAACGAACGCAAACTTCTACTGAATAAAATTGAACTTCGCAAGATTGATCGCAAACTACGTGATACAGGAATCACGATTGTTCCTACGCTCATGTTTATCAACGAAAAAGGATTTGCGAAATTGAAGATTGCTTTAGCCAAAGGAAAGAACGTCGGGGATAAACGATCAGATGTGAAAGAGAAAGATCTGAAACGAGAAGGTGAGCGAGGGTTTCATTGATACCATGCCCTACTGTTTTGCCAACGCTTAGTTTCATCAATAAATAACTTACGTACATGAAATTCACAACATCATTGGACAAACTAGCAAAGGGAATAACGACTGCGGTTACCATCCTATTCATTATTCTCACAGTTGTGCAGTTTTCACTGATGGAGGAAACCGGCGGACTTCTCACAATTCTCACGACCGGATTAATCATTCTCATCTATTTGATTGTATTTGCACTAAGGCCAATCCAATATGAAGTTTCAGCTCAACAGCTTATCATTCAACGACAGTTCGGTGATGTAAAAATTGATCGAAGACAAATAAATAGTGTTGAAATTCTGGACAAGGATCAACTAAGTATGTCAATGCGGACATTCGGTGTTGGAGGACTTTTCGGTTATTTCGGAAAATTCAGCAATACGAAAATTGGAAGTATGACATGGTACGCAACCCGCAGAGACAAGACGGTACTGGTTCGGACGAAGGATAACAAGAAAATCATTTTGACGCCCGATGATCCGGGAAAATTCGTGGCACAGTTCAAAAGTTAGCCATTTTCGATTCATCGTTATGCCTTAAGTGTACTTTACATTCTTGAAACGAGTGGCGCAAGTCCAACAAAAAAGGCTACCAACGGTAACCTTGTTTGCTTCATTAATACCAATACAGTTAGGCTGCGTTGACCGAAACGACTTTATACTTCTCATTAAAGACTTCCCAATCCCAAACAAAATTTTTCATCAACTCGTCGAGATTTTTGATGAAAATTGGATTCGGTGTTTTCATCTGTCGGAAATATTCCTCTTGATAATTATTGAGGTTATACTTTACAAATACACCTTTTGACATGGCGTAAACAATGTTCTTCGAAGGGTGATTGGCTCGAGACATACACTCTTTGTATTCTTTCACCTTGATGCTGAACTCAGCCTTAGTCATCCCAAAAGCCGGAGCGAGCTTCTCAATACAACCTTCAATAATTTCCTTGTCTTCACCATCGGTGAAGTGCTGAGTGATGTAAGTAAAATTTCCGGCTATCACAACCATCAGAAATTTCCCATAATCATCAGCCTGGATATTTGGGTCAATAATAAATTCCGGAGAATCATTGATGAAGCCCGCTACATCAGCGAATCCTGATTCAACGGTTTCGATAATGCGATGAGAAAATATATGTGCCGCTCTGTCAGAGCTAATTTTTTTACGTCCGAAAATCGTGAGCATACGTTGTCTTTATTTGTTACGACTTCTATATTTCAAAACTATTCTCACAACGAAGGTTTCGACGTAGGCCATATTCACATTAATCAACAGAGTTTTCAACGATAATGTTAATCGAATTTCAATAATCAGGAATAAGATTGCGCAGAAAAATATTCATAAGAAATGCTCCACCCTATTTTCGCGCAGCACAAAAAGACCGATGTACAAAATTCTTTTGAAACCACTGTTCTTTCTTCTCTCACCCGAGAATGCGCACTATGCTGCGATGCGATTGCTGATATTGTTTTGCAAAATTCCGGGAGCGAAATGGGTTTTAAAAGAGTCGTTTTCAGTAAGGAATAAAAAACTAGAACGACAACTTTTCGGACTCACGTTTCCGAATCCTGTGGGACTTGGTGCCGGCTTTGACAAGGACGCGAGGTGGACAGATGAACTGGCATGTCTTGGATTTGGCTTCATAGAAATTGGAACAGTAACACCATTAGCACAACCAGGAAATGAGCGTCCAAGACTTTTTCGATTGAAGGAAGATGCAGCTTTGATCAATAGAATGGGCTTCAACAATTCAGGAGCATTGGCTGCCACGAAAAATTTGCGCAAGCGAAATTCGAATATCATCATTGGAGGAAATATTGGTAAGAACAAAAACACGCCGAACGATTCAGCCATTGCTGATTATGTGAAAAGTTTCGAAACTCTTCACGACGATGTTGACTACTTTGTTGTGAATGTAAGTTCGCCCAATACTCCCGGACTCCGCGCTTTACAGGAGAAAGAACCGCTGATGAAGATTCTGCATGAATTGCAATCGCGTAACCTGCAATATAAAAATCCAAAACCAATCTTGTTGAAGATTGCTCCCGATCTCGGCGATCAACAGTTGGATGACATCATTGAAATAGTGAAACAAACTTCGATAGCAGGAGTGATTGCGACTAACACAACTATTTCGAGGGAAAATTTAAAAACCGATTCTGCCGAACTCGAAAAAATCGGCGCCGGTGGATTGAGTGGAAAACCGCTGACGAAACGCTCCACTGAAGTAATCAGATATCTCAAAACAAAATCCGGAAATGCATTTCCTGTGATTGGGGTAGGTGGAATACACAACGGTGAAGATGCCTTGGAGAAACTCGAGGCGGGCGCTGATCTCGTTCAGATATATACTGGATTTATTTATGAAGGTCCGGCGATCGCAAAGAAGATCAATAAGTATCTGCTTTCGAAAATGTGATGGTGATGTACATGCAGAAAAGCATTACTCGCTCTTATAACGTTCACCCCAAAGTTTATCTAGCAACTCTTTGAGTTGAATTTCCTTCACATTATTGCCCGGCTTATAAAAAGTAGTGCCTGAAATTTCTGCCGGCAAATATTCCTGATTGATAAAATTTCCAGTGTGGGCATGCGCATATTCATAGCTTGCTCCATAGCCGAGATCTTTCATCAACTTCGTGGGAGCATTCCTTATATGTAGTGGTACCGAAAGATTTCCTGATTGACGCACAAGTGCTAAGGCACTTTCAATTGCCATGTACGCACTGTTGCTTTTTGCAGATGTGGCGAGATAGATGGCACATTCGCTGAGGATGATTCTGCTCTCCGGCCAACCAATATTCTCGACTGCACGAAATGTCGCATCGGCCATAAGTAACGCGTTTGGATTGGCAAGGCCAATATCTTCAGCTGCCAGTATCAACATTCGGCGTGCAATGAATTTTGGATCTTCTCCACCTTCCACCATCCTGGCTAAATAATAGACGGCTGCATTCGGATCACTTCCACGCAAACTTTTGATGAAAGCAGAAATAATATCATAATGCATTTCGCCGGTCTTATCATACATCGCAAGATTTTGTTGCACAATGCTTACGACAAGATCATTGGTGATAGCGCCATCAACAGGTAATTGAGAAACAACCAGCTCAAGGACATTCAATAATTTTCTTGCATCGCCACCACTCAATCTGAGCAATGCCTCATACTCCTGCACTACAACTTTCTTCTTCTTCAAATCTTCATCATCAGTGAGCGCCTTTTGAACAAGTAAAATGAGATCATCTTTCTCCAGAGGCTTCATCACGTATACCTGACAGCGAGAGAGCAAAGCGGAGATCACTTCAAACGAAGGGTTCTCGGTAGTTGCACCGATCAATGTCACGATTCCCTTCTCCACCGCACCCAACAGCGAGTCTTGTTGTGATTTCGAAAAGCGATGAATCTCATCTATAAAGAGTATAGCGCTTTTCCCGAACATGCCTTGTCCTTGCACTTTGTCGATTACTTCACGCACATCTTTCACGCCGCTGTTGATGGCACTCAAAGTATAGAAAGGTCGCTTCAACGATTGTGAGATAATGAAAGCAAGCGTCGTCTTTCCAACACCCGGCGGTCCCCAAAAAATCATGCTCGGGAGATTTCCACTTTCAATTGCTTTGCGTAACACAGCATCCTGACCAACCAAATGAGATTGCCCCATATAGTCGTTGATTGATTTTGGTCTGAGCCTTTCAGCGAGTGGAATCGAATTCATTTTGTGTTTCGAAAAGACAAACTTTACATTTCAGTGCATCACTGTTTAGTGTATTCATGCCGCATTGATCTTAAAAAATTAATCCAACATATCAGGTCGACGTTC
>JAYTOA010000144.1:0-10678 GCA_043748015.1 Flavobacteriales bacterium | reverse complement strand
ATTATTTTTACTCACTTCTCTAGCATTAATAATTATGAGCGATTCTACCTATGCACCTAGACAAGTGCTGATCACACCACCAGCCAAGCTGACGGGTTTGGAGACGCACAGTCTTCCCGGCAAAGCTGCCGGATTCAAGGCAATCACAGTGAGTTTGCAACATCTTGCGAACGAAATGGGCATGCTCAAAGGTTTGAAAGTACTTTCTAAAATGAATCAGAGCGATGGATTTGATTGCCCCGGATGCGCATGGCCTGAGCCTGAGCATCGCTCAAAACTTGGTGAGTATTGCGAGAATGGCGCAAAAGCCATCGCTGAAGAAGCAACGGAATTTCGCTGTGATCCCGCTTTCTTTGAGGAGCATTCGGTTGAGGAAATGAGCAACTGGAGTGATTACGAAATTGGGAAAAGTGGTCGTGTTTCGCATCCAATGTACCTTCCTCGTGGTGAATCATTTTACAAACCCATCACTTGGAATGAAGCATATCATATCATCAATGGCGAATTGAAATTATGCGCTTCGCCGAACGAAGCAGTTTTTTATACTTCGGGAAGAACAAGCAATGAAGCCGCGTTTTTATACCAACTTTTTGTACGCACTTTTGGCACCAACAATCTTCCGGATTGCTCCAATATGTGTCACGAAAGCAGTGGAGTAGGATTGGGTGAAACGATTGGTATCGGCAAAGGAACTGTAACACTTCAGGATCTTTATGACGCGGAAGTTATCCTAGTCATTGGTCAGAATCCGGGAACCAATCATCCGCGGATGCTCTCTGCATTACAGAAGTGCAAGAAGAACGGTGGAATAGTGGTTCACATCAATCCTTTGCCTGAAGCGGGCACTACGAAGTTTGTTGATCCGCAAAGCCCAATAGAAATTCTTACGGGTGGAACAAAAATCGCCGACCATTTTTTGCAAGTGCGCATCGGTGGTGATATCGCTTTGTTGAAGATCATCATGCACATTATGATGAAAGAGGAACAACGCGAACCCGGAAGTGTTTTTGATCATGAATTCATTGCTCAAAGCACACTTGAGTATGATGAATTTCTTGAGGATCTAAAAACGCTTGATATGGATAAAGCGCTCGCTGATTGCGCTGTTCCAATGAATGAAATTCGCGCAGTTGCGGATCTCCTATGTAAATCGAAAAGAATAATCTCGTGCTGGGCGATGGGGCTGACCCAACACAAGCATGCTGTAAACAATATCAGAGAGGTTGTTAATCTTCACTTAATAAAAGGCGCTATCGCAAAAAAGGGCGCGGGACTTTGTCCGGTGCGCGGTCACAGCAATGTGCAAGGCGACCGCACCATGGGAATTTACGAGAAGCCAAAACCTCAATTCATTGATGATCTGGATCGTCATTTCAACATGAAATTTCCGCGTGAGCATGGATACGACACCGTTGAGGCAATAGAGGCAATGGCCAAAGGAAAAGTGAAAGTTTTCATTGCTATGGGTGGCAATTTTATTTCTGCTACTCCTGATTCTGAATTCACAGGAAGGGCCATGCAAAATGTAAATCTCACCGTTCAGATTTCTACAAAACTCAATCGCGCTCATCTCGTTACCGGCGTGCATGCTTTGATTCTTCCCTGTCTTGGCCGCACGGAACATGACATACAAGAAAGTGGTGAGCAGTTTGTTTCTGTGGAAAATTCCATGGGTGTCGTTTCGAGTTCGCGCGGAAATCTGAATCCTGCATCTCCTGAGTTGAAGAGTGAACCTGCAATTGTTGCTGAACTTGCCGCGCTGGTTTTGGGTGAAAATGCTCCAATCAATTGGCACGATGCAAAGAACAATTACGATGTCATCCGAAATCATATCGAAGGATCTATTGCCGGTTTCGAAAACTATAATATTCGAGTGCGTGAGAAGGATGGTTTCTATTTGCCGAACGGTCCGCGTGCAGGAACATTTACAACGGAATCAGGTAGGGCACATTTCTCTGTCAATCCATTGCCCAATATTTCTGTGAAGCAAGGCAATTTTATTATGATGACTATCCGTAGTCACGATCAATACAACACGACAATCTATGGGCTCGATGATCGCTATCGCGGCATCAAGAATGAACGTCGCGTTGTGTTGATGAATGCTGGTGACATGAAGTCGCACGATTTACGCGACAAGGAATTGGTAAATATTCTCGGCGAGTTCAATGGTGTCAATCGCAAGGCAGAAAAGTTTCATGTGCTTCCATTCGATATTCCAAGTGGATGTATTGCAACTTATTTCCCGGAAACAAATTGTCTGGTACCCATCGATAGCTTCGCCGATAAGAGCAAAACACCTGTAAGCAAATTCATCGAAGTGAGTATCGAAAAATTCTGATATGGGAAAAGATAAATTCCTGTGGCTTTGCTTTTTCTTGTCGCTAGTAATTTCTGTTTTCTTTTTCGGAAATGTTTTACGATCGCCAAATAATTATCTGTTCAGCAGCGGTGGAGATGGGCTACAGACTTATTATCAAAGTATCTATCACACAAAGTTTGATGTGGGTTATTTACACCAACAAGGATTAAATTATCCGTATGGTGAGAGTATATTTTTTACCGGAGGTCAACCTCTAGCTTCTAACATAGTGAAGTTGCTGATGCCGGTGGTCGATCTTTCTGATTACATGGTAGGCATCACCAACCTCATGATGTTACTTGGACTTTTGCTCTGTCCGATTTTCCTTTATTTGATTCTAAAACGTCTTGGATTGGACGGATTGTTCGCGGCATTGTTTGCAGTAGGAATCACCTTCATCTCGCAACAGATGGAACGCATGGGCGGACATTATCCGTTGGCTTGGCTTTATGCAATTCCCGGAATGATTTATTGCATGTTGCGATTTTATGAAACTTATAGTTGGAAATGGAGCATCACCACATCTGTCTATATGCTTTTTTTGATTTACGCACACGTTTATTATCTCGTCTTTTTCGGTGCCATTGCTTTCGGTTTCTGGTGCGCGTTTATATTATTCAATAAGGAAAGGAAACTTGGAATTTGGAAATCTCTTCTGCACGTGACCGTTCAGCTTGTTGTTCCTTTTATAGTGCTTCAATTATTTATCAGGGTGAGTTCTGATGTGTCGGATCGCACAGCAATTCCATGGGGTTTTATTGTATACAGATCGGCAACCGGCGGATATTTATTCCCTTATGGAATGTGGTACGAGAAATTTTTTCTTTTACTTAAACCTAAGCAAGGTGTAGAGTGGGAAGGTCTAGCCTACGTCGGTGGAACGGCGATATTGATGGGTTTGTCTGTGTTCTCATACTCCGTATTCCGATTAAAACAATTCTTCGGTAGCATCTCGAAATGGGAGAACAAGGTATTTCTCTCATTGACAATCGCAATTGTTTTTTGTTTTGCTGCGTCTTTCGCTTTTCCTTTCAACTATGGTTTTGAAAATCTACTCAACAAGCTCGGTGCGCTGCAACAATTTCGAGGAATAGGACGATTTGCTTTTGTCGCGTTTTATATGATCAACATATTGTTGATTGCTCTGTTCTGGAAAATATCGTTTCGCAACCGTGCCTTGAAGTGGATCATTGCGTCGGCATTTTTATTGTTGATGTCTTCTGAAGCATACACCAGAGTATCACGACTCAGTGAGGGAATCGCGAACGATCGCAAAGACTTGTTGAAGGTACATACTGATGAGTTCATTGAGTCTATTCGATCTCAAGAATTTCAAGCGATGTTGCCTTATCCATTTTTTCATATCGGGTCAGAAAATGTCGGTAGCGATTGCGATGCGTCGGTGAAAAATCACATTTATGATTTATCTGTGAAGACGGGTTTGCCAACTTTCGCCGCTTCGATGTCGCGCACTTCTCTGCGGCAATCTTTCAATAATCTGGCGATTGCACAAGAGTTAATGGAAGTCCCCAAAGTCATTGGTGAACTTAAAAGTAACGATCCAATTTTGTTGGTTTGCGATGAATCAGCGATGCTTCCCAATCAACATTACATTTTGAATTTTGCCGAGCGATTTTCTACTTCCGGAAATTTCTCATACTACAAAATTTTACCTGACGCATTTGCCAAAGCTCACCTAGCCATGCGCGATTCAATAGCTCAAATCGATGTGAATTTTTTGCATAAGCAAATGGGCAATGCTTTTTTAAGTGATAGTAATGCTGTAGTGTTGGTTGATTCGTCTCTCTTTACCGGGGCGTTTGATCTGCGTTGGATGAGATATGCTGAACATGCCATTCCTGATGCATGGCATGGAAAAAGTGTAGTCGTTTCTTTTTGGGTGAAAAATTTTCAACGAGATCTTTTACCGCGAACATCACTCGAAGTGCATCAGAAAAACGGTGAAGAGACAACAGGATATTTTGTTGAATACATCGGCAAAAGATTTGTTGGAATGAAGAACGGCGATGCTTTGATTGAGTGTGTTGTACCAATTGATTCTCGCTCGACTCAGCTGTTGATTTCGTTCGAAAACAAACTCATTCAGGGTCAGAAAATAGAGTGTTCCGGCTTATTGATTCGTCCTGAAGGCGTCGATTGTCTGATATTGCGCAACGATAGTAGATTTTTGAATAACAGAAATTATCATTAGCGTTTTCGTGAAATTCAGTCTCATCATTCCAAGTTATAACAATGCCTCGGAACTCCTGAAGGAATTACCGGGACTGATCGAGTATTTCAATATTCTGAACTATGAACCGGAGATTCTCATCATTAACGATGGTTCTAGAGAGCGTGAATTGCTTGAGCGTATTTGTTCTGAGAATCACTGGAAACTGCTTCATCACGAATCGAATATTGGGAAAGGTGCTGCAGTGAAAACAGGAATGCTTGCTGCTTCTTGTGACATTCGAATTTTCACGGATGCTGATATCCCATTTCAATATGATATTTTTCCTGCAATCTTCAAGTTGTTTGAAGATCCTCAAGTGATGGTTGTTTGCGGTGATCGCCGTCAGTCGGATTATTTCTCACAGACGCCACCAATGCGCAGATTGGGCAGCACAATTTTTTCTCTGCTCGTCAACATTATCATGATGCGCAATCTCGGGGATACGCAATGTGGTATCAAGGCCTTTCGTGCAGATGCAGTGAATAAGATTTTTTCGCGTTCGAAGATTACCGGATTCGCAGCTGATATCGAATGGTTATACTTCGCTAAAAATACCGGAGTAGCTATGTGCTGGGTGAAAGCGGAATTCCGTAATGCCGGTGAAAGCTCTGTCGTCTTTTGGAAGCAAGCACTGAAGATGCTGTCTGATGTAATCAAACTCAGATTCAGGGTTTGAGCAGATTTTTGATTTGAGGTGTGGAACTTTATAGGAATCATTTTGCGCTTTTTGAATTTTGAATCTTGAATTTTTGAATTTCCTGCAGGTCATATGGGTTTAACTTCGCCAATACAAATTTTAGTGAATGCCGATTAATATTGACAGAAGAAAATTACACGGACTTAGCCGACTCGAAATGTTGGCTAAGCAAGCTGTGGAAGGATTCATCACAGGACTACATAAGAGTCCGTTCCATGGATTTTCAGTGGAGTTTGCAGAGCACCGACAATACAACTCAGGTGAGAGCACGCGACATCTCGATTGGAAATTATTGGCACGAACTGACAAGTATTTTGTGAAGCGATATGAGGAAGAAACCAATCTGCGGTGTCAGATTTTGATAGACATTTCTTCCTCGATGTTTTTTCCTGCCGGTGTGAAGCCAGAAGGTGATGAATACAACAAGATCAAATTTTCCATCTATGGCGCTTCTGCATTGATAGAATTGTTGAAGCGACAGCGCGATGCAGTGGGCCTTAGTTTTTTCTCGGATAAGATTACACTCAATACGAAGACAAGTGCAAGCGGTGCGCATCACAATTATTTGTACTCTGAACTTGAAAAATTATTGGAGACAGTTTCTGAAAGTCGAAGTCAGAACACTTTCGTAACAGATTCTTTACATGAAATCGCGGAGAGTATGCATCGGCGCTCCATGGTCATCATCTTTAGTGATATGATGGACAACAGCGAACGTACCGCAGAACTATTTGGCGCACTGCAACATCTGCGTCACAACAAACACGATGTGATACTCTTTAACGTGGTGGACAAGAAAAAGGAAATTGATTTCGAATATGAAAATCGACCACACACGTTTACCGATTTAGAGAGCGGCGAAGAGATCAAAGTAAATCCTGCCGATATACGCGAGACATACATCAAACGAATGGCGGAGTTTCGCCACGACCTCAAACTGAAATGTGGACAATACCAAATTGATTTTATCGAGGCGGATATTCACGAAGGATTCAATCCTGTGCTGACGCAGTATCTTTTGAAACGACAGAAATTGTATTGATTTCCCTGCATTAAAACTGCGAATCTTCTCGTTTTAAGACAGAAAAACAAAAGACTCAAATAGCAATGAAGTGAGTAGGAATGCTTCTTCAGACTTTGTGGTATTTAGATTGAATACAAAAAGGGAAAATTCGCTTTGTCAAGACATCTTGAGGTTCATTATTTTAAAATAGCGTGTGTTATAAGCATTCTGAGTATATTTTCCTCTTAACTTTATAGTAATGAAAAGGGTTCAGGCAGAATGGATTGAAATGGCGTATGCAGAATTTTCTGCAATTGTCGTGGTTGTTGAACCTATGGAATTGGCGAGGCAAAACAATAGTTGAGGTATTATGAGGTCTCGCCCAAGAATTCTCGGTAAATTTTTGTATTCGTAACAGAATTAACCTAATACCATTACAAATGATTTTTTTCCATTTAGTTGTATTCACCCAAATGCTTTAATTTATGAATAGAAGGATTTGGCTGGTTATTGCTATGTGTTTTCTTGTTCCACAGAGTTGGGCAACGCATTTCATTGGCGGTCAAATTCACTACGAGTACCTTGGAAATGACCAATATCAAGTAACGATGTCGGCCTATCGTGATTGTTCCAGCAGCACCGACTTTGACGACGTTGCCTCTATTGGAATTTTTAATTTAGCTGGCGATCTTGTCGAGAATCTGGAGATCGAGCTAATATGGAATAATGTCACTGATGTTGATCCTGAAACAAATTCACCCTGTTTTGCCGCCCCGCTGGATGTCTGTATTGAAGAGGCTATCTATTCTTCAATGATTACACTACCACCTATTCCGGGTGGGTATACATTGACTTATCAGCGCTGCTGTAGAAACTATTCCATTGTCAACATTATTACGGGTGACGATGTAGGTATTACTCTTACCACCAATATTCCCGATCAAAGTTTGGCGATCATCAATTCAAATCCCGAATTTCAGACACAGCCTCCATTTCTAATTTGCCTAAATGCACCTTTTGCATTTGACCATTCAGCCATTGATGCTGATGGTGATAGCCTCAGTTATGCGTTGTGTGCTCCTCTGAATTCCACAGTTGATGAATTTTATATCAATCCTCCGGGACCTCCACCATATCCGTCGGTTGTTTACCTGCCTGGTTATTCCTTCAACTATCCAATTGATGCCAATCCAGCATTTACAATTGATCCTGTATCCGGAATGCTGACAGGTACCGGAACAAGTATGGGCCAGTATGTGCTTAGTATTTGCACAACTGAGTGGAGAAATGGCGTTCCCATCAATGTGACCAATCGCGACATTCAATTGAATGTCACCATTTGCGATCCTGTTGATGCTCCCATCATCAATGCTCCCTCCTCATGTAGTGGATTGAGTGTTCAATTCGAAAACGAATCTGCAGACAACCTTACTTACTATTGGGATTTTGGGCTTGCAACAGCAACATCAGATACTTCCAATCTGTACGCGCCTTCTTTCACCTATCCGACTCAGGGCGTTTACGATGTGATGATGATTTTAAATCCTGGTTTGACTTGCGCCGATACAACATATACAACTTATGTCACTTCGATCGAACTCACGGCCTCAATCACTCAAGTCAGCAGTGAATGCTCTTCGGGACAAACGTTGTATGATTTTTCTGCGGTTGCGAGTTCGGGTAATGGTATTAGTTATCATTGGAATTTTGGTAACGCTTCATCTCCATCAACAGCGAATACGCTGAATGTATCAAATGTAGTATTGAACAATGCGGGAGGTCCGGTTAATGTGATGTTCTGGGTTGCGCTTGGCGAATGTGCTGATACTGTTTCTCAACAGATAAATGCTCCACCATATGTCACTGCGGTCATCAATCCACAATCTGTTTTTTGTAGTGGATCAACTTTTCAATTTGTCAATTCATCGCAAAACGCTACAAGTTTTGCTTGGGATTTCGGTGCGCCGGGTATGACGGATGTTTCCAATTTGGCAAATCCGTCTTTTACTTTTCCGAATCCGGGAACATATCAGGTACAACTTATTGCTTCTGCGCTCAATGCATGTCCGGATACGACGGTAAGCACATTTGTTGTTGCTGAACCACTCATGCCCGTCATAAATTCTTCAATGCCGTCGTGTATTAGCGGGCAACTATTATATGATTTTACCGCTACCGCCAATGCGACTGTCGGCGCCAGCTATCTATGGAATTTCGGCAACACATCATTACCGGTAACCGCCTCAACTCTTAATGTTTCTGATGTAAACCTTGGACCTCCGGGTAATGTGGCGAATATTACTTTTAGAGTAACTCAAAATGGATGTTCAGATTCAGCAATGGTAACTATCAATGTACCTCAGGATTTGGTTGCAGCGTTTGAACCTCAAACTGTTTTTTGTGCAACTTCTACTTTTCAGTTTGTCAACTTATCTCAAAATGCAACAAACTTTTCATGGGATTTTGGAGCTCCCGGTAATGGCGATGTCTCCAATGCAATGAATCCATCTTTTACTTATCAGAATCAAGGTACATATTTAGTGCAACTTATTGCTTCAGCATCCAATGCTTGTGCTGATACAGCGTACCAGACTTTTATTACAACACTGGCTCTGCTTCCTGTGATTGTCGACATATCATTCGAATGCAATGGCGGTGTATTGTATTATGATTTTCTAGCGTCGGACAACTCTACAAGCAATGCAACATACACGTGGGATTTTGGCTCTACTGCAAATCCAAGTATTGCAAATACGCAGGATGTCAATAATGTCACTTTAGGTTCAGCCGGTGGAACATCAAACATAACATTCACCGTTGAACAGAATGGCTGCAGCGAGTCTGTATCTACTACAGTTCAAGTTCCCCCGAATGTAGTTGCTGATTTTGCGCCCCAGACTTTGTTTTGTTCGGGATTGACGGTTCAGTTTGAAAATTTTTCACAAAACGCAACTGCTTATTCTTGGGATTTTGACGACCTTGCTCAAGGTGACAATTCTACCTTGCTGAATCCTTCCTACACTTATCAGAATGGAGGAAATCATAACGTACAGTTGGTTGCAACAGGCATCAATTTGTGTTTTGATACTGCATATGCAACATTTGAAATGTACGGGGAATTAAATGCGTATTTTGAATTGAATTCACCTATTTGTTTTGATAATCACCTATTGGAATTCACAGCAGAAGGCGCAAGCAGCAATAATGCTGTCTATTCATGGAGTTTCGATCAGAACGCTCAACCCGCTTTAGCGTCGTCGGCAAATGTGAGCGGAGTGAGTTACTCTCAGCCAGGTGTCTATAATGTTTCACTTTCTATTGCTGAAAACAATTGTATCGACAATTACTCGGCGCAAATTGAATTAATCCCGAATCCAATCTTTAGCGCAGTTGTTGACACGCTTCAAGCTTGTTACTCCGATACTCTTACCATGTATGCCCAAACGGTGACCGACAGTCCGGTAAATTATTTGTGGAATTTGGGCGATGGGACTATTTCTAACTCTGCTTCTCTTCAACATATTTATCAAACGCCAGGAAGTTATGATGTTAGTTTGTTTGCAGAGACAACATCAGGATGCATCGACAGCGCTTATTATTTCTTCGATAATGTTGCTGAGATTTACTATCCACCAACTGCTGGATTTGTGATTGTGGAAAACGCACTGGGAATTCCCGGGGTGGAATATGAAATTAATTCAACAGCCGTTGGAGCGGTTGACTGTTCGTACTATTTGAGTGATGGGGGCTTTAGTTCAAATTGCGATTTTAATTATGTCTTCGAAAATCCGGGTGTCACCAATATTATGCAGGTCGTAATCAATGAACAGGGTTGCGCAGATACTGCGTTTGGCAGCGCTTTAATCAATGGCTTTGTGTTTTATGCGCCAAACGTTTTTACTCCGGACAATGATGGTGTGAACGATGTATGGATACCCAAAATGTCGGGGGTTATAGATTATCATCTTTCAATTTACGATCGCTGGGGAATCCTCATTTTTGAGACCAATGATAAGCACCAACCATGGACTGGTAGTGTTCTTAAAGGAGAACATTACGCCCAGAATGATGTTTATGTATATCGGGTTGTTATCGAAGATCTTTCGGAAATAGCGCATGATTTTACAGGGCATATTTCAGTCGTTAGATAGTTGACTAGTTCATACTTTTTCCTGGTGCGAAAATTTCCCGCAACATATGAAAATGGTCACAGTTTTTTTAGCTCTCGTGCATTTTGAGTCAGTAAGGCTTGTAGACATGATAAAGGGGTTTTTTTGGTTTCAGATTAACGGGTTACTTCGCAAAGCCCTCTCTGTTTAAGTGAATGAACTACTTTACGTTCTTTTTTTCTTGAAAAAAAAAGAACCAAAAAATTCAAGGCTG
>JAYTOA010000143.1:0-4290 GCA_043748015.1 Flavobacteriales bacterium | reverse complement strand
CCATCGTGGTATCCCGGTCACTACTTGAAAGAATCTTATGCATATTCCAAGTCGGTTTTTGCAACGGTTAGAAATCAGCTCAATGAGTTTGATTTCATCTATGCAAAAGGATTCACTGCGTGGTCTTTTTTAGAGAAGAAAAAAGGCGGCATGAAAATGCCACCGATCGGGATCAAGTTTCATGGATATGAAATGTTTCAGACACCTGCGAATTTCAAATCGCGACTTCATAACTACTTGCTGAAAGGTCCGACACTGTGGAATAATAAAAATGCGGACTTCATTTTTTCGTATGGCGGAAAGATTACGGACATCATTCAACGCATTGGAGTTGGTGACGAAAAGATACTTGAAATTCCGACCGGAATTGAACAGAGCTGGTGCCTTGAAAAACCCGCATCTCTTGCCGAAAAAAAAATCAGATTTGCCTTCGTGGGTAGATTTGAAAGAAGAAAGGGTGTGGAAGAATTGTCCGCTGCGCTAAAAATCCTGACACCAGATTTCGACTTTCAGTTTGAGTTTATCGGACCAATTCCTCCTTCTGCAAAAATTTCCTCCAATAAAATCCGCTATCACGGATCGAAGTCAGACAAAAAAGAAATTCAAAATATTCTTGACACCTGCCAGGTACTCGTGGTTCCCTCGCATTCCGAGGGTATGCCCAATGTGATCATGGAAGGCATGGCCAGAGGTCTTGCGATACTTGCCACTGATGTGGGAGCAGTGCGATCTGTAGTGAATGAAGAAAACGGATGGTTTGTAGAACCGGGTGATACAAAGGCGTTGACACAACTTCTTCAGATGATCATACAATCCGATCCTAAGGAAATACAGGCAAGACAAAAAAGTTCGTGCACGAGGATACATTCATTTCATTGGTCGAAAATCGCAGAGATTACAGCGAGTAAGATATCCAAATGCCTGCGTTGAGTGCTTACTTTCGCGGCCGTGTCTGAGAAATTGGAAGCTTCCAAAACATATTTTCCCGGTCTGAATGCGCTGCGATTTTTTGCAGCCTTTGCCGTGCTTGTGACACATGTCGAACTCACTAAAAAAGTGATGTACCATGGCGACATTTATTGGCTGCAGATTGACAAATGGATTACAGGCGATGCCTGGCAGTCTATCTGGCGTGAAGGTCCGCCATCACCTATTCATTGGCTCAGTCCATTCGTGACACAGGGCGGATACATGGGTGTAATTTTCTTTTTCGTATTGAGCGGCTTTCTTATAACGTATTTGCTTCTGGAAGAAAAGCGTGTAAGCGATACAGTCGCCATAGGGAAATTTTATATCCGCAGGATGTTGCGCATCTGGCCGCTTTATTATCTGGTTGTGATTCTCGGCTTGTTCGTGCTTCCACATCTGGCATTTTTTGATATCAAATCTCAAGAGATAGATCTCTTCAAACATTTCGGAGTGAATGTCATTTGTCACATTTTTATGTTGCCTAATCTAGCCTTTGCTTTTGTCATGGAAGGAGCCCCAAACATTGGCCATCTATGGAGCATTGGTGTAGAAGAACAGTTCTATCTTTTCTGGCCGGTGCTGATGAAATTCAGCAAAAAACCAATGCGCACCATTTGGTTTTTTCTATTTGGAATCATTGGATTCAAGCTAGCGAGTTATGTCGTCATCCATGTGTTTTTTCCTTCGCCATACATCGATCCTGATTTAATGATTTCATCCGGAACAGAAACATTCAAACGATTTGTTGGCTCATTGAAATTCGAATCGATGGCATTTGGTGCTTTGGGTGCATGTTTCATATTCTACAAAAAAGAAAAATGGCTAGGTTTCATTTATTCGAAAGCAGTGCAAATCGGCGCACTCATCAGCATACCGGCCATTGTGCTGTTTACACCCAAAGCGCTATACGGCGCACTATATTTGCTATTCAGCGCCCCATTTCTGGTCATCATTATGAATGTAGCATCCAATGAAAATTCAATATTGAAGTTGAGAAATCGAGCCTTCGACTTCCTCGGACGAATTTCATATGGGATTTACATGTATCATTTACTCTGTATCACTTTCACGTTTCATGTTCTGGATTATTTTATTCAATTCCCCTTGAGGCTTGAAGGTTGGCATTCTGTGTTACTCTATTTAATCTCCATACCACTTACAATAGCCGTATCCGCTTTGAGCTATCGCTATTTCGAAAAACAATTCATCAATAAGAAAAGAAAGTACACAACCGTCATTTCGGGAGATGATGCCAGAGAAAACAACTGATGTTTAAGAAGTTTACCATATTTCTCATTTTCGCAAGTCTATACGCCTTTTCGTATGTCTTCTTCAAAGAACCTTTTGAATTCTATCTGGCCTACTTCATTTTCTTTTTGTATTTCCCATTCTTTTTTGTGAAGTTTGGAATTCCAAAGTGGCCTGTTCTTGTCTTTCTTCCACTTTTCGTAAGTGGAATTATGTATTGCTTAACCGGAGATAATACAACGCAGCAATTTTTCAAGATTTTCATTGGATTCTTTTCTTCGATGATGTTTTATCACTATGTGATACAAGCATTTGATTTCGATCTGAAGTTGCTTTTCAAAATGTACATGAAGTCCGCATGGGTAGTTGTGATCATCGGCATCATTCAATTGATATCGTTTACCGTAGGTTTTAAACCTGGATATAACTTTCTGTGGGCTTTCAACAAGTGGAATCCCAGTCCCGGAGGTTTGGGCATTAGGATTAGTTCTGTTCTTTCTGAGCCTGCATATTTCGCTGCTGTTATTGCTCCCGCTTTTTTTGTGAGTGTTTACAATGTGATCACAAAAAAACTCATCTTCATCAATAAATTTCAGAGCTATGTGATAATGATCGTTTATCCGCTTTCGTTCTCGAGTCTGGGAATTCTGGCCATTTTCCTCACGATAATTTTCCTTCTTCTGAACATGGGATTTCTGAAGTATTCCCTCATTTTTCTTCCACTTCTATCAGTCATTATTCAATATTCTTATAAGAACGTTCCCGAGTTCCGCGATCGTTGGGATGGAACTATTGAGATATACACGACCGATAATATTTACTCTTACGACATTCACGGAAGCAGCTTTGTACTGTACAACAATTCGCACGTTGCCTGGCAAAATTTTATTCGGCATCCCATTATGGGAACGGGCCTGGGATCACATCCTATTGCATTTGACAAGTACACGCTTACCAACGAAATTGGCGCAGTACAAATTGACTTCAACAAGATGGATGCGAATTCCATGTTACTCAGACTTTTGTCGGAAACGGGCCTATACGGTGTGTTGTTGATGCTCGGAGTTGTTATGCGCTGCTGGGTTTTTAAAAGAAGTGCTATCGATGAAGAAGTGTGGGTAATGTCGAATGGACTTGCACTAATAATCATCATCTATTTGATCAGGCAAGGTCACTATTTCTTAAATGGTTTTCCACTGTTTCTATGGCTGTTTTATTATCTCTACGTCTATAACAGAAATGAAATACGTGCAAAAAATGAGGCGCTTATGCATCCTCGTATTGTGCCACAGATTGATCCCAACGACGAAGATCTGAACGTCCAAGTGCAAACTTGATTTTGCCCAAAGGCCAATTCACTTCAATATTCCTTCTGAAAATAATTTGTCTGTTCTTCTTTTTTCCATTCAATCCTGGGAAAGTGGTAAAATGATATTGGTATTCCTCTGCTATTGATTTCTTCGCGATGCTATTCACAGAAATACTTGTATTGATTGGCGAGCAAAACGATTGAACTTCCACGCCAACTAATTTTTGTAATGCCTTTTTACTTTCTGACACTTCTCTTTTCACTTCTTCATCAGTAGATGTTGATCGCAGCAAATGCGTCATGGTGTGGCTACCGATAGCATGGCCATCATCCAAAAGCAACTGAATATCATTTGCGCTCATGGCGATAAAATCCTCTTCGTGCTTATCAAAATTTGGGTCAATTACTTGTCTGATATTGGTGCGATAATATTGTTTTTGTTCCATCGAAAGAATAAAAGCCGGCACGAGAAAAAAGAATGCCTTGATATTTCTTTTGGAAAGAAGATCCGCGACATAAAGATTGTTTTTCAATCCATCATCAAACGTGAAAAGGACATACGGTCCATCATTCATTTTTTGGCTATGGTAATCTTCCAGTTGTGTGGGAAGTAAAGGTTTGAAATGTTGTAAAAGAAAATCAACGAGCTCATCAAACGTGTTCATTTGATCTGCGGGAGTTGAATGCATACATAACACTATGAGCTCATCCGACGAATACTTTAAGCCACGCCTCGCGAATTCAACATTGCCCAATACGCTCTT
>JAYTOA010000142.1:0-40270 GCA_043748015.1 Flavobacteriales bacterium | reverse complement strand
CATTTCGGCAATGATGGGGCTGCGATCGGTGATTGACTTCATTGTCAACTTCACATTTGTCGATGCCACATTTTCCACGAAATCTGCGTCTGCACTTGTTCCGTTAGGAGTTGTTTCACGAACGACATTAACGGCAGGTTTAATTTTATCGAGAAGGACAGTCAAATTGCCCAGTTTTACATCATCACAAGCGCCTTTTATGGCACCACATTTCGAGTGTCCAAGCACAACAATTGCCTTGGCTCCAGCCACTTTACAGGCAAACTCCATGCTTCCCAAAATGTCTTCGTTAGCAATATTACCTGCTATGCGCACGCTAAAAATATCGCCCAAGCCTTGATCAAAAATCAATTCAGCAGAAGTACGAGAATCGATGCAACTTAACACTATTGCAAAAGGATGCTGACCATCAGAAGTTTCGTTGGCTTGTTGCAACAAATTGCGGTTTGCCTTCAGGTTATTTACAAATCTTTCGTTGCCTTTTTTCAAGATGTCAATTGCCATCTTTGGCGTCATTGCATCCTGCATTTCTTTGGTAAGTGTTTTCATATTTCGCCTTATTAATTAATGTGTGTGTGTCTGTCTGCTTTAAACTTGAATGCCCTTAATTTCGAGTTGAATACATTTTAATTCAGCACTCTTTTTAAAGTTCTGAAAAATTTCGAGAACATCGTAATGAATACTTTTTACCTGAGATCCATCAATAACTACCTTGGCATTCTCGGGAATGGTTTCGAGCATTTCTCGCAATCTTCCTTTATTGAGGAAAGTCAGTTCTTCAGATAGTAAGATGTGAAAGTCATGCGGATTTGTTTTTGAATTCGTCTTTGTAGTAAATGGGTTGCTTAGATTATTCTTTAATATGAAAACAATTGCTACCACCATTCCGATAAGTATACCTTTTAAGAGATCAGTAAGAAGAATTCCCACTACTGTGGCTACAAATGGCGCGAATTGCTCCCATCCTTGCTTGTACAATGCCTTGAACAACGAAGGTTTTGCTAATTTGTAGCCAACAACAAAAAGAATCGATGCGAGCGTGGCCAGTGGAATCATATTCAACAGTTGAGGAATTGCAATAGCACTAAGTAGAAGAAATAAACCATGAAGAATGGCCGACAATTTGGACTTTCCTCCGAACGTAATGTTGGCGCTGCTTCGAACAATTACTTGTGTTAACGGCAATCCTCCAATCATACCTGATACAATGTTGCCCAATCCCTGAGCTTTCAATTCGCGATTGGTAGGAGTAATGCGTGTATATGGGTCCAGTTTATCTGTTGCTTCAACACACAGCAGTGTTTCAAGACTGGCGACGATAGCCATTACGAATGCAATGACATATACATCCGGATTCGTCAATTGAGAAAAATCCGGAAGAGTAAATTGTTGAAAGAATTCTCCAACAGAAGTTGCTACGGGAATCTGAACGATTTGCTTTTCGCTCAAAGAAAAAGGCAACATATTTTTCATGTATAAGTAATTGATACAAATACCGGCGAACACAGCAACCAGCGGGCCGTTGATCATACCGAACACCTTGCTTTTTTTCATTAGTACATGGTCCCATAGCAGAAGTATAAAAAGCGAGGCAAGCGTTACAATTACAGCACCCGGTGTGATATAGTCCATGATATTGAACAGCTCAGAAAAAGTGTTCTGGCCATCGGGTTGCTGGAACGACATGTCACCCTCAAAGTCTTTATCATAACCCACCGCGTGAGGAATTTGCTTAAGAATAATAAGAAGTCCGATACCTGTGAGCATTCCCTTAATGACAGACGAAGGAAAATAATAGGCTATGCTTCCTAGTTTGAAATAACCTGCAATAACCTGAAGAATACCAGCGAGTACAACCGCCAGAAGAAATGCTTCCCACGATCCATTCAGTGTAGCAATGGCTCCTAACACAATGACTGCAAGACCAGCGGCCGGACCACTCACACCAAGTGAAGATCCACTAGCAAATCCGACAACAATTCCACCAACAATACCCGCAATGATACCCGCGAATAGAGGCGCGCCGGATGCAAGTGCAATACCCAGACAAAGCGGTACAGCTACAAAGAAGACGACAACACTCGCTGGCAGATCACTTTTAAAGTCTTTAAACAGTTGATTCATAAAATTCCGATTTGAAGTTCAAAATGCGGAGCAAACATAGTAAAAATATTCTTCGTGATAGTATTACTATCACAAAATATGTTTATACGTTTGCAACAGAATAGGCGCGCCAATGGAATCGTATGTTAAAATAAAAATGAATGAGAAACTGTTTCTTCGTAATCCCGAGGATTCAGAATTGGGAAAAAGAATCGTAGAACACAGTATCATTCTTATCCATCAGATAGGCTTTGAAGCATTCACTTTTAAAAAACTGGCTCAAAAAATCAAGACAACTGAGGCCGGTGTATATCGATATTTCGAAAATAAACATCGACTTTTGATCTACATTGTTGACTGGTATTGGAGCTGGCAGGAATACAGATTGATAGACGAAACAAGCAACGTCAAGAATGCTGAAAACAAGTTGAGGAAGGCGATTAAACTACTTTCAAGCCCTGTTGAAGTAGATGACCGATTTGAAAATGTCAATGAGACTTTGCTGTATGACATAGTCATGAAGGATGGTGCTAAATCCTATCTTTCACAAACAGTAAAAGAAGACAACAAGAACAAACTTTTTCAACCTTATAAAGATCTTTGCGGGCACATTGCAGAGATAATTCTTGAGTGCAACAAGAAATATAAATATCCCAGAACACTCGCCAGCACGATCATTGAGATGGCCCATTCGCAGAATTACTACATGAAAAATCTGCCTTCACTCACCGATTTTGCACAAACAAAAAAAGAAACGGACATCTCTAATTTTCTAGAGAATCTTGTTTTTTCTTCGATTAACAATACGAAGAAGTAAATCACATAATCGGCATTTGATTTTCACGCAGATTTAGGAGATGCAATTCTGGACTTACACTAATTTTCAGAATGTATAAGTCTTAAATCATCGTTTTCATTTCGCGAAAATCTGCTGTTTCATCTGCCAAATCTGCGTGAAACAACTTATCTGAATAGATACATTTTACCGAAGCCTTTGGCGAAATATTTCGAAGCATTGGTGTGATTCATCTCAAGCGATTGCCCATTGAGTCGGGCCACTACGCGGTAGAGATATACACCGTTTGCCAACCGATCACCGAATTCATCTGTACCATCCCACCAATAAGAAGAAAGATTGCGTCCTATGCGCATGGGCCCCAATTCATCCTGTGTGATTTCACGAACAATATCACCGCTCACATTCATGATTTGAATTTTGAACTGATCCGGAGGTTCTGTTCCGGTGAGCGTAAACACAAATTGCGTGCGCGTGGAAAACGGGTTGGGATAATTGAGCACTTCAGTAATTGAAGGCTTCGTGACTACAGTAAAGTTGGAAACATTATCAAAATCACCGGATGCATTTCCACTCTTATCCGATGCCTGAACGCGCAATGAATACTCTCCGTCGACCAACAATTCCGGAGAAAATTCTATTTTAAACTTATTGCTTGGGGCGCTGGCGAGAGTGAATTGAATGGTATTCGAAGAAAAATAAATTGGCAAATAATCACTGCCCGGCGAACGCAGAAACATTTTGAAATGCACTGTATCCGCCGCATCATCCAGGAAGAAATATTTGCTTTCATCATTGAGTGTAATAAGAATGGTTGGCTGTGCGGAGACGATATCGCCGTCGAGAATATGCTGTCCATCGAACGTGACATCCAGAATTGGATTGATGTTATCCGGAATAACAAAAAAATCAATCTTCGCAAAATTGTTGAAATGATATTGCTCGAGCTGATGTGGGGCTCCGGTCGTCGCATTCACCGGATTGACTTCAACGAATAAAGAATTGAGTCCGGAATAATTGCGCGTATCCACGAATATCGTATCCAACAAACGTTGTCCGGATAATAATGGCGCTTGTAGTGGATAATCAATTACATGAAAGTTGCGTGCTTCGTCCTGTATTTTATAGCTCACCATCAGACTATCCATATCAAGTCGCGAGATGTTTTCAATGGCGAGAGCTATTTTCAAAATTTCACCTTGTTGCAGAGTGTCGTTGTTGATGAAGTATCCATTGCCCGGATTCAAGGCGCACTCCGGAACTTCGTCATATAGCACATGCCAGCTTTTCAATTGCGGGGCTGTATAGTGCACGATGTCGTTCACATCAGCTTCAATCTGAATGAAAGGAAACTCTTCCGCGTTGATGAAATTACCGAGGGTTGGAATCTCCGTCGGTAGCTGTCCAAATTCAGAAAGCACAACATCATTTCCCAACCAACTGATACCATGAAATCTAAAACGTGTGCTATCTCCCGGCACTAAATCCTGCGAATGCACGTTCCATTCGGCACTTCCCCAATTCAATGCGGGACCAATCTTAGGACTTGTCACAGTGCCCGAACCTAAAGCACCGATAAGATCTGATTCCAACACAATGTATTGCGACGGATCATTGCCTACCACTTCAATAAGAGAATTTGGATGACCTTTTTGCATGAACATGATGAACGGAACGGAGTCAGGTGCAGCCACAATATTGTTTGCGCCTAAGTTGGAAAATACATTGTTAACGGCGGGAACGAGCGTATTCCAATAATCTTTTTGAGCAAGTTGCCATGTATAAATAAGAACATATTGCTCATCGGGAATTGCATTGATCATATCAACAAAACCCTGTAATTGCTCTACGTCATATTGCTGAAAAATAAAATATTTCTCAGCGCGATTTCTTGCGTTGGCACTTGCGAGTGTATTGCCGAAATCATGCATTGGATTCTGACCATTGAAATTACTTTCCCAGGGAATGAAAGTAGAGCTATCCATCACAGCGACCATGAGTGCGGGCGTCCCGAAACCAAATCCGCCATACTCAAGAATATTCAAATTCAGTTGATACCGTGTAGAAAGCGCATTGAAAGTTGTATTGGCGGAACCATAAACTTCGCATTTCAAATGCGCAGATGTTGGGTTGAATGACCATGTCCCGGGATCTTCATTGTAGGCAAGGTTTGTATGTTGATCATTTCTGAATTGAAAGAAATGTTGCTGACCCCACCCATGTTCATTGGCGATGTATTGAAAACTGCTTAAGTGCCATTGAAAGGTATTCGCAGGACTTGTGCTATCGGCACTGGCGCGCCAAAAAACAACCATGCTATCAGCCATTGCGAATGGGAGTTGCCATTCCACAACACCGCCGGACTGCGTGACGAAATGCGTTTGCAACATGGGTGAATTGAAAGCATCTGAGGTATCAGCTTGCAGGATGTAAGTTCTTGTGGGCTCGAATGCAAAACCGGTTGAAGCTTTTAGCATCGGCTGCGCAGTTGAAATGACTTCAAATTGATACGGCACCACAGGAAAAAGATCACCGGAAGTAATTACCAGTGATCTACCAAGAACGACATTGTTGGATGCGTCATTCAACTCCGGAATAATGTTGAGTGGATAATCGACGAGTACATCAAATCTATTCTCTCCCGCAGCGATATCGGTATTGTTCAGCAAGGTGAAAGTAATTGTGTCGCGATTGAGAATCCTATTGGCAGTGATGACATATACAGAATCAACTCCATTGGGATAATGGCGAATGAGCTCGACTCCCACCGAGTCGTTCGTTGCTTTTCCAAGATTATCAATGATCACCTTTACATCGAATGAAGTTTGAGATGCAGTGATATTTGGAGGATCAAAATAGACTTGAGCAGGAGTAATACTGAAATCCGGTTTATCCCTTGGATGTAATTTCACAGCGGGATCACCGTGAAGTGCAAAAGTGTATGCCGTATTTGCACGATAAAAATCGTCGGCAACCTGAAAACTCTCTACTGCCCTGTTCATACAAAAGCCGATACTTTTTCCGTAATGTGCACGACAAATTTCACGGTAAAAATTCTCCGTGTAAAGATTGAGATACACAGGTACGCCCACATCACTTTTAGCAAGAAATCCGATGACACCTCGATCAGGAACAAGAACAAATTGTTCGCTTGCACTTTGCCCATCACTCAGGTGAATATTACCTGTATAACATGAGTTGCCGATGAGGAGCGGATACTTACCTTGATTGCCGTAGCTCTCCGGCGAATCAATGTTCTGATCAAAACCACTGCTGCTGGCATGTCCGAAAAAAGTCATCATTGACACACCCTGATTGATGAGCAATTGTATGGAATCTGACACATTCATTTGAATGGGGTCCGTAGTGTTTTTGAAAAAAGAATAAACCTTAGCGCCCATGCTTGTGTCAGCAGCAATGCTCTTGTATCCATTCAAATAGCCTCTGAATAAACTCTGCTCATATTCTATGGTGCCACCACCGAAGTGCAAAATATTTTTCTGCCACAAAGCAGGCGCCTGCGACTCGTGCTCAATCACTTTATTGAGATACTCCAATACCTCGTTAGAATTTTTCGCAGCAAGTCTTCCCGTTGGAATTGCTGTTTGAAAAAGCGTTCCGTTCAATCCTGAAGTGTGCAATACATCGCTTCCCGGATACCCCCATGTTGGCACAAGATTTTTTGAATATTTGGAAGGGTCGTTTCGCGCCCCGATTGTAGCACTGAAGTTCGCTTCATGAATACTTTTTCCCACAATAAACAGGTGCTCAGGAGCAACACTCCATGACATCAATAAATCGTTACAAAACCTTCTGACAGCAAGTGGGTTTTTCCATATTCCATAAGCGTATTGCATGTACAATTCTTCCACATTTACCACGAGTGAATTCGAAGCGGATGAATTGCGCCATGAACCGTAATTCTGAGCGGCAGACCAGAGAGTGGGATGCGTGATCATCACGAATGCATTCGGCAATTCGTTACTCACGTAATCAGTAAAAAACCCTGTTTGTGTTGCAGGAGAAATACTTGGTGTATTGACAACAATTCCACCATTCATCAACCATAATTTCCTTTCAGTAGAACCCGACATCGGCACAATTGCTTTGAGCAGATTGTCTTGGGTGAATACATCAATTTCTGCGAATTCATTTTCGTCGAGAACAAACAACCGTGGGTTTGCGGAATTGAATGCGGAAATCTCAATCAATGCGAAATTTTCATTTGCAGGATTATCGAGTGAGAAATAAAATGATTGACTGTCTTCAAAATCGAAAGTGTGCGGATAATTCAACTCCACGTAGCTCACTGCGTGAAAATCAGTTGCAACACCAAGATCATCTATACTGCGATGTGTTATGGAAGTTTGGGTAGTGCCTAACAGAGATGGAGGAATTTGAAAATTGAAATTATTCAGTTGATATCCGTAATAAGAAGTATCCACCACAATTTGCAAAGGACTTCCCCAACCTACTTGAAGATGATGATTGGGAAAACCAATGGCGATGGACGCACTGGCAGAAATACATTTCACTTCTGCCGGTTGAGCATCCGCACCAGTATAAGCACCCGCCGAAGGAATATTGGTGGTGTGATTACCGCCTTTAGGGAATCGCTGGGCAAACCATCCTTCAGCGACATCATAAGTGGGTAAAGAGATACCATTGATGTCTTGTTTTCCGATGAGATATTCAGCATGAAATTCTTTTGACGAAATCACTCTGCAGTAATTTCTTGGAACAAAATCTGAAAAATTATTGAGCGCACTAAGAGCTGTTCGCAATCCCAATTCAGCACCAACAGTGATAAAATAATGGGCTGTGTCATTGAACAAACTATACTTCGGATTGGGAAGGTAATTGGGACTATCATAGACGAGACTGTCCAACCATGCGTCATTCCCTTTAGCGTAAAACTCTATAAAATCCGGAGCGTCGAAAGTGCCGTCATCTTCACCTGCAATTTTCAGACTGCATTGTTTACCTCTTCCATAAATCTGAATATACTTTGGGTTTACAGAATTTACAGGAAAACCACTATTGACGAGCTGTTGATAGTTAACAGTATATAGTCCGTCATTAGCAATTGGAATTTTCCAGTACCGCTGAGAATAGTCGATCCATTCGTTGCCCATAGATTGTGCGCATGCGAATTCCCCACCACAAATACTTGTGACCAATAGCAATAGAACAATAAGCCTGTGGTAATTCATCGGGAGCGTAAAGTTCGGGCAAAAGCGCCTTACCTCATCTCCACAGATCTGCAAATTTGTAATTGAAGCTTACTGTCGTCAACAAATGACCATGCGGAGAAGAATGATCGTCCATTTGAAATTGAACGGCATCAGATGAGGTGATGGTTTGAATTTCCTTACCGAAATGTAGCATGTATTGTGCGGAAATGGAACAATCGAAGCGACTGTTAAAATTGAGGTGCGTTCCGGCACCGGCCTGTGTGGCCATACTCAGGCGATCTGCAAAATTGTTGCTGTCCATCGTGCTGAAAACTTTCGTGTAATCAAAGCAATGTCCGGCGAGAAGATAAGGCTGCAAAAAACGCGTGAACTGCGTCATCGCTCCCGGGTAGAACATGACAGACCAACCAATGTGATAGTCATTTCTAACAACGACATTTCCACTTTTTGCTGTAATGTAGTCTGCGAACCATTCGGTATTGATCCGATCATTGACCTGTAATCGGAATTGGCCTCCTATTCCAAGACCTGCTGCGACATCCTCTGTAAAAAGGCTAGCCGTGTTCCTTGTGCCAAGAGATAGCGTTCCTGACGAGTTATCTCTTATTTTTTTTGGAGGGAGATTATCTGCCGCCCGGCTTAAAAAGCAGCACATCAAAATAATGCCGCACAATACAATGTGTTGTTTCATAGTGAATCATCTGTTGGTGAAGTCGAGTAGATTCATATGTGACGGTTTATTTCTTGAACGCATTCTAGTAGAAATTATTTCGACGAAAAACTTCGGGGATTTCAGTTCAGAATTGTATTGGCAGATAATAACGATGCGTATGTCGCAAAACTTTGTAAACAAAAAGCACCAATCTTTGCCTCAAGGGAAGCCACGTGCTACATTTGCCTGCTAGCTTAAAAATAAGTAATCTTGACTATGAAAAGAAATCTACTATTGAGTATCACACTTGCCGGAAGCGTGTTCGCGCAGGCACAAAACTGCGCAGACATATTCATTTCCGAATATGTTGAGGGCAGCAATAACAACAAAGCAATAGAGCTTTATAACCCAACCGCCTCCACTATTCAGCTGGATGGTGTTTATAGCATGGGTCGTGACCGCGATGGTGCGGGCGTGCCGATGTTGCTGGAAATCACAGGAAGCATTGCTCCTTATGATGTTCGTGTATTTGCTTTGGACAAACTCGATCCAAACGGCACAGGCAACGAAGTACCTTTGTTTCCTGAGTTGATTGCACTTGCTGACACCTTCCTTAATCCAGTTTATGTACAATCGATGTCCCCAATGTATTTCAATGGAGACGATGCATTTGTATTGGTGAAGAATGGCACAACGATACTGGACATTATGGGTCGTATCGGTGAAGATCCCGGTTCGGGATGGTGGGTACCCGGAGACCCAAACACCGCGTGGTGGACGACAGACAATACATTGATCAGAAAGCCTGGTATCACGGGCGGTGTTTTAGTGAATCCTGATGTGTTTGATCCATCATTGGAGTGGGACAGTTTGCCAAATAACACATTTGACTCCCTTGGATTTCACATCTGCTCTTGCGGAACAATCAACGTGACGGAAATTCGTCGCAATGGATTTGATATGTTTCCGAATCCAGTTTTACATGGTCAGTTCGCAGTTCGTTCTACGGCTAACATGTCATCCTATTTCATCTACACAGCTGACGGACGACTGATTGAGAACAAGAACAAAATGAATGGTCAGCGTTTTGCGAATATTACATTGCCAAGTGCTGAGCCGGGATTGTATTACATCACCATTGAATATACTGACGGAACACAGACAACGAAAAAGTTGATCTCGAGATAAAATCATAAGAAATTCTCAAAAGCAAGAGGGGTGAATAACCCCTCTCTTTTTCACTTTTATTTTCTACATGAAAGCATTTCTAATCACCGCGCTCATACATCTCATTGCAATAACTACCTTTTCACAATCGACCATCAGTGGAGTTGTAAAAGATGCCGCCACGGGAGAAACAATTCCCGGTGCAACAGTGATGTATGATGAAGGAAAAGGAGCCGCGACGGATTTTGACGGTGCGTTTTCATTTGAGCTTCCATCCGGGAAGTACACTCTGACATTCAACTATGTTGGCATGGGGGAACAGACACGTGAAATTAATCTGGGTACATCACCCGTGTCACTCGAAATATTTTTGGAAACAACCACACTCAAAGAAGTGACTATTGTTTCGGATGTCGCGGTTGGAAGAAGAACGCCGGTTGCCTTCACGGACATTTCCTCCATCAAGATCAAAGAAGAATTAGGAACACGTGATCTTCCAATGGTTTTGAACAGCACTCCGGGCGTGTACGCAACTCAAACGGGTGGCGGCGATGGCGATGCAAGAATCAATATCAGAGGTTTCAACCAACGCTATGTTGCGGTGATGGTAGATGGTATTCCAATGAATGACATGGAAAACGGTTGGGTCTACTGGAGCAACTGGTTCGGTCTTGACGTGGTAACCCAAAAAATACAAATTCAGCGCGGACTGGGAGCGAGCAAATTGTCCATTCCATCGGTTGGGGGAACCATCAATGTCATGTCGCAAGGCATGGAGCAGAAACAAAAAATCACCATTTCATCAGAATTGGGAAACAATCAGAATCTTCGCGAAACTGTTGGATACAATTCAGGAAGACTGAAAGGTGGCTGGGGAGTTACGGCTTCAGTTTCATTAAAGAAGAACAATGGGTGGGTAGAAAATTTACGTTCACAGCAGGGATTTTATTTTTTAAAAATTCAAAAAGAGTTTTTGAATCATCAACTTTCTGCGTCTATCATGGGAAGTCCACAGCAGCATTATCAGCGTCCAAGCAGAATGCCTATTTCATTTTATGATAAAGGATATGCAGCATCGCTTGGAGTAGATACCTCTGCTGTTCCACAAGGAGATTATGCCTTTGGCAACAATGGTGACTTTGGAGTGAATCACAATCAGCATTGGGGCAATCTGACACGCAATCGTCGCGGAGGAACATCGCAAGAAATCATTTCAGAAAGGATCAATTACTATCACAAGCCGATAGTCAATTTCAAACATTTCTGGACTCCAACGGAAAAACTTGCGATATCAAATGTGCTGTATGCATCCACTGGAAAAGGCGGTGGTACAAGATTACAAACAGCCAAATTTGATCAGAACGCCCAGGTCAATTTCGACACCATCTACTATGCAAATACACATGCGCCTTCAATCTTCTCGCCGGTGTATGATTTGTCGGCGGTGAATGATACCTCTCAATACAAATCGCGTAATTACATTTTCTCTCAGGAGAACAATCACTTCTGGGCAGGAATTATTTCTACCTTCAGATATCAGGTAAATAAGAAGATTGATATATCCGGTGGATTTGATGGGCGTTATTATTACACGGATAGATACCAGGTGATGTATGATCTACTTGGTGGAGATTACGCAGTGCCATCTTCGTCGGGTTCAGATCTCAACAATCCACTCACGAGTAAAATCGTGCGTGAAGGCGATATTTTCGGCTATAAAATCCGCACGTATGTAAAACAAGGCGGTGTGTTTTTCCTTGCGGAATATCACAAAGATCGTCTGACGGCATTTGTAAATCTCACTGGTTCAGTGAATGCATATAACAGAACGGACTATTATCAGAGAAAAACCGACGTTGATCATTTTATCTCCAGCGGTTGGAAAACCTATGAAGGAGGTACCGTGAAATTGGGTGCCAGCTTCAATATAGATGACAATCAAAGTGTGTTCGTCAATGCTGGTTACTTGTCGCGAGCTCAGATGTTGAACACTGTTTTCATAGGCCGCACCTTGGGCATTTATGACAACGTTAAGAATGAAGAAATCATCGCACAGGAAATTGGATATTCGTTCCGCAATCAGGATGTACGCCTGGCATTGAATGGCTATAACACCATGTGGAATAACAAACCTGTACTTCAAACTATACCGGTAGGCACAGAAGTTTATAACGCCAATGTTCCCGGGATGAATGCACTGCATCAAGGTATCGAATTGGAATTAGAATGGGCACCTTCTTATTTCGCGACATCCAAAGTGAAAAAACCGATAATACTGGAGGGAGTAGTTTCCGTAGGTGATTGGAGATGGACTTCATCAGGCGAAGCAGTTGTCACAGACGAGCAGGGCACGGAAGTAGCAAGAATCAATTTCGGAGCAAAGGGTGTGAAAGTGGGTGATGCAGCGCAAAGACAAATGAGTGCGGGAATTCGCTATGAGCCCTTCAAAGGGTTTTACATCAAGCCACGCTATACCTACTTCGACAATTATTATGCAGACTTCGATCCTGAATCACTTCAAGGCACGAATGCAAATCGTCAATCATGGAAAATACCTGCATATTACCAGTTGGATATCAACATGGGATACACACATGCCATCGGCCAGAACAAATACTTACTAGGTTTGAGAGTAAATCTTCTCAACGTGACCAATGTCGTTTATGTCTCTGATGCCCGCAACAATGACTACTTTGTGGCAAGTTCAACCGACAATGCAAATCAAGGCTTCAACGCACAATCTGCCGGAGTATTTATGGGAATGGGATTCCGATGGAATGTAGGAGTGAATTTTACTTTTTAAATAAATCGATCAAACAATAAATTAAAGATGAACCAAATGAATTTTACAATACAGAAAGCCTTCGCCTTTTTGTCGTTGGTGATGGTGACCTTGTTGGCGGGAGCACAGGCTGCGTTACCTACTGGTTTTAATTTCGATGAAACCACTCCGGTAGGCTGGACAGAAAATCTTGGCACAAATGGTCTTACGCGTTATGCTTCAGGTCAGGCTGGACAATCCTGTAAACTTGATGCTACCGGTGAAAACGTTGTTCTTTACTTCGCTGAAGAACCGGGCGTTCTCAATTATTACATGAAGGGATGGAATACAGGTGGCAGCTGGCAAGGAACATTCACGGTTGAAGAAAGCGCCAATGGCACTTCATACACTGCGCTGCATACGTTCACAAATGATCTGCCAACAACAGCATACACTCTCTTCACTGATACGCCAGCGCCAACTACAAGGTATATCCGCTGGAATTTCACCGCCAAAGTTTCCGGGCATAACGCAGGACTTGACGAAATCACTTTGGCTACTCCTATTGCTGGAAACGCTCAGGAAATAAACGTTGTTGTGGGAACAACAAACATCCCGAGTGGCTTTACACATAGCATGGGCAGTGCAACATCACAGGTTTTCACAATCGAAAATCAGGGATTAGGACAAGCACTGACTATTTCAGACATCACGCTAAGTGGTGCCAACGCAAGTGAATTTTCACTTGGCACCATCTCAACATCGGTATCTGCACAAAGCAGTGAAGATTTCACACTCAACTTTTCTCCAATTGGAATGGGGTCAAGATTTTGCACCATTACCATCACCAATGATGACAGCAGTGAAGGCACTTATGTAATAAATGTTTACGCTATTTCAGGCCCGCTTGCTTCTGAACCTACAGCTCAGGCGACGGATATTACTTTTCAAAACGTGTATGCATGGGATTTCAATACAACCATCAACGCAGCGCCATCAACAGCAGAAAACTTCCTTGTTCTGCGTAAGAACGGAGCGGCTGTAACAGAGACGCCAACAGATGGCTCCACCTATATGAAAGGAGAATTGATAGGCGGTTCACAGGTTGTCTATAATGGCCCGGCGGCTCAATTCAATGCGCGCGCTGTTGAATCAGGATCGACTTATCACTTTGCTGTTTTTGCATACAACGGTCCTGCAACATTTGAAAATTATCTTACAACAACACCGTTGATTGGAAGCGTTCTCGCACCGGCACCAAGCATCGGCGCTTTTTATAGCAGTGTCGATAACACAAACCCAAACTTTGTTACGCAGCTGAATGCTGTCATGAATCCAGCTAACTATTACCAGATATTTTACAGCAGCTATATCAGCACATTGATCAATGATTTTTACGTTCGCGATACAGTAGTTGACGGTATGTCTTCGAACACTGTGGAATGTCAATATAGCGGCACACCCTATGTTTATTCCTCGAATTTCATTTGGTGGACAGGCACAGGCCCTGCTTCACTTAGCCGCGAGCACAGTTTTCCACAAAGCTGGATGCCAACTTACAACGATGCGAATTTCTCCAGTTCTAATGAGGTAAGTGACCTTCACAATTTGTTTCCAATTCTGCAAGCCGAGTGCAATGCTGTAAGAAGCAATTACCCATATGGTGAGGTTGAAACAATCACTTCTTCCTATTTAGATTGCAAATATGGAAACAACACTAACGGTCAGAAAGTTTATGAAATGCGCGATTCATTCAAAGGAAATGCAGCACGTGGTGTGATGTATCATGCCGCGAAAAACAATACAGCAACACTTAACTTCAGTTTCCCTGAGCAAGTCTCATTGACCATTCCATATGGTCAAAATGAATACGTCATCAAATCATGGCACTTCCAGGATCTTCCGGACAGTTATGAAATCACACGCAATGAATACATTCAGTTTCAACAACACAATAGAAACGCTTTCATCGATAGTGTAAATTACCCTTGTTACATCCGTTTTGCGAACCTTACTAAGTTTGCTCCGATTGTAACAACATCTGGTGCAGTTCTAACTTGCACTGACCCCGGAATAAGCTATCAATGGTACAAGGACGGTGCGATGATCGATGGTGCGACATCCGCTTCTTACACTTCTACAGGTGAGGGATCGTACAATGTAACAATGCAGCAATTCAGTCAGTGTCCGGTGCAAACTTCTAACACGGTTCTTATCAACAGCGTGAATGACATTGATGAAGGTGTTGACTTTTTGATCTATCCAAATCCTGCAAAGAGTGATTTCAACATGAAAGTGAACAGCAATCTTTCTGGAAATGCTCGACTCACAATCACAGATCTTCAAGGCAAAGTGGTACACATCACAAATACCGTCATTACGAATGGCACGAACAACATTGCGGTCAGCACTGATTTAAGCGCTGGTGTTTACAATGTTGAATTGAACACAGGACTCAACAGAGTTTCACAGAAATTGATCATCGAGTAATCGATTGATTGTCTAAAATTTGAAAGGGGTTGTCCGTGAGGGCGGCCCTTTTTTGGTTATTGGTTAAAAATGTTTCACCGAGATTTGCGCAGATTTGGATCCAGATTGTCGCGGAATAAGAATCAATGTTTGAAGAATTTCGGCTTCTCAAAAATCTGCGTGAATCCGCTACGTCATTTGCGCAAATCTGCGTGAAACATTTTCAGCCTAACATGAAGTATTGAATCAATCGTGGTGATAAGATTCGCCTTTGAGGATGGTGAAGGCGCGGTAGAGTTGTTCGGCGAGAAAGAGGCGAATCATTTCGTGGGAGAACGTCATTTTCGAGAATGAAATTTTTCCATTCGCACGAGCGTATACTTCATCGGAAAAACCAAAAGCTCCACCGATGACGAGGCATAAATTTTTAGACCCCGCATTCATTTTTTTCTGGAGAAAATCAGCGAACGCACGAGAAGTGAATTGATCTCCCTTTTCATCAAGGAGAAGCAAGGTGTCCTCTGTTTTTATTTGTTTGAGAATGGATTCGCCTTCCCGCTGTTTCAGCATTTCCGACGACAATCCCTTTGCGTTTGCATCAGGTAATTCCTTGTATTCAACTTTTGCATAATGCTTCAGTCGATCCAGATAAACGGATGTGCCTTCTTTCAGAAAAGAAGTTCCGGTTTTTCCAATGCAGATGATGGTAATTTTCACTCGCGCTGATCGTCTTTTCCTTCTCGGTAATCTTGTCTTTTCAATGGGTTGGAAGCATACTCTCTATATTCCCTCCGTTTGCGGTAAACATCGCATGCAGTGAAGATTGCGGCACGCATTGATGATTCATCAGCGATGCCTTTTCCGGCAATATCATAACTGGTTCCATGGTCCGGTGAAGTGCGCACTACAGGCAAGCCTGCAGTGAAATTCACACCTTGATCAAAAGCAATTGCTTTGAAGGGTGCAAGTCCTTGATCGTGATACATAGCCAGCACTGCGTCATAATTTTTGTACGCATTGCTGCCAAAAAATCCATCAGCGCCGAATGGACCGTAAACCATCAATCCTTTGTCTTGTGCATCGCGTACTGCAGGCGTGATGATTTCCTTTTCCTCAGTACCGAGCAGACCATTATCGCCGGCATGAGGGTTCAACCCAAGCACAGCAATTTTAGGTTTGTGTGTGCCAAAATCTTTGATGAGGCTGTCGTTCATCAAAAACAACTTCTCTAGAATTCTTTCCTTCGTGATATTCTGTGCAACATCTTTCAATGGAAGATGACCTGTTACAATTCCTACCTTCAAAGTGTCACTAACGAGAAACATCAGCACTTTATCCGTATTCGCAAACTTCGCCAGATACTCGGTATGACCCGGAAAATTGAAGTCCTTGTTTTGTATCGTGTCCTTGTTGATAGGCGCTGTCACAATCACATCTACTTTATTACTTGCAAGGTCATTTACAGCAGCCTCAAGACTTTTGAATGAAAACATCCCGGCTTCTTTGTCCGTTTTTCCCATTTCAATATGGCCTTTGAAATCCTTCCATATGTTGATGAGATTCACTTTCTTATGAATCAATTCATCGGCAGAATTGATGGTGATATATTGAAAATCTTCCGAAGTACTGAATTTTCTGTGCACCTTCATCACTTCCGGATGAGCGTAAATCACAGGCGTAATGGAATCCAACATACGCGCATCAGAAAAAACCTTGATAATGGTTTCGAGTCCTATTCCATTTGGATCACCACTTGTGATCGCTACTTTTATTCTATGCTCACTCATAAATTTTTCTATTCAATTTTCTTCCCTTGCAACTTCTCAGCAATAATTCATTTTGATAAAATCATAAAGCATGCGCACACCCACTCCGGTACCACCCTTCACTCTATAGCCGTTGGCAGCACCAATGTATGCCGGTCCCGCAATGTCGATATGTATCCATGGATAATCTGTAAAATGCTCTAGAAATTTTCCTGCAGTTATATGTCCAGCATTTCCACCGCCGAGATTTTTGAGGTCTGCCACATCACTCTTCATTTCTTCACCGTACTCCTTCCACATGGGAAACTGTACTGTGCGTTCCCAGGTACGCATACCGCTTTCATTCAATGAGCTCATCACAGCCTGCTCCGCGGTTCCCATAATTGCACTTGCATAAGTTCCGATGGCACGAACAGACGCGCCAGTTAATGTTGCAAGATCGATGACCAATTCCGGTTTGTATTGCTTAGCGTAAACAAGAGCATCGGCAAGAATCAAACGACCTTCAGCATCTGTGTTGAGCACTTCCACTGTAGTTCCATCGCTGATAGTGATGACATCTTGCGGACAAACAGCATTCATCCCCGGACGATTATCCGTTGCGGGAACAAGACCTATCACATGCACCGGCAATTTGTTCGCGGCAATGGCAGCTAAGGCTCCAACTACTGCAGCACCGCCGCTCATGTCGCACTTCATCTCATCCATGCTGCCTGCAGTTGGTTTCAAGCTCAATCCACCTGTATCGAAAACAACACCTTTTCCAACAAGTACAATGGGCTTTTTATTTTTCACTTTGTCCGGCTTGTATTCCATAATAGTGAATGTAGGTGGATCAATGCTACCTGCATTCACGGCAAGGAGTCCACCCATTTTCTTAGCTTGAATTTCCTTCATATTCAAAACCTTCACACCGAAACCGTGATCCTTACCGGCTTTCGTCATCTCCTTACCAAACTGTACAGCTGTGAGAAATGAGAGCGGTTCATTGATAAGGGTGCGCGCAAGGCATGTAGCTTCAACTATGTAATGAAGTTCTTCTGCATCTTTTGCAGACACACGCTTATCGTTGATGTGTATCGTTTGTAATGAAAACTGTTTCTTTTTCTTCTCTTTAAAATATTTGAGAAACTGATAATTGGCAAGAGCCATTCCCTCAGTGAGTGCCAGTGCAAATTCAGGCTCAGTAGTTTCATTGACGATACAAACTTCCGATGCCTTGTGACTATTAAAGGAAGCAAGCAATGTTGCACCTTTCATTCGAAGTTTCTCAATCAGCTCCGGATTTGCATTTTCCTTTTTAACAGGAATGTAATAGTGATAAATACTCAATTCCTGCAACAGCAGAATTTCCTTTTCATTTTCCAGTTCCTTTTTGAAATAGGAAAGCTGTTGTTTGTCGAGATCATTAAGTTTATTCAGTTCATCATCGAAAAAAATGGTAACAGATGAAAGATTAAGCAGGGCGTTTTTAGCCGATTTGATGTTGGTCATAATTTATCATTGAGCGGCCAAAGGTACAATTTACAAAGGGCGGGCAGTTGGGAAATTCAAATTTCAGAATGCAGGAAAATCGCGGCTTGTTGACAACTGCCGATAGAAAGCGTGAGTGCTATACCCGAAAACTTGCCAGAGCATTTCGCTTCATACCGTCTAACCCGGTTCTTTTCAGTGGTGATTTTTTCGCAAGATCTGAGAACACGTCTTCAGTCATTTCAACCCATGACTTTCTATTTGTAGTCAGTAGATTTTCCTTTGCTGTAAAACGCGGTTCATGGTGTCTTTGAGAAAAACGATTCCACGGACACACATCCTGGCAAACATCGCAACCGAAAATCCAGTCGTCGAGTTTTGAAGTGAATTCAATGGGCATTTCTTTCTTCAATTCGATGGTGAAATACGAAATGCATTTGCTGCCATCCACCACGTATGGCTCGATGATGGCATCTGTAGGGCAAGCATCAATACAGGCAGTGCAAGTGCCACAGTGATCCTTCACCGGACCATCGGCTTGCAATTCAAGATCGATGATCAATTCAGCGATAAAGAAAAAAGATCCCTGTTGTTTGTTAATGAGATTCGTGTGCTTACCGATCCATCCGACCCCACTTTTCTTCGCCCACGTTTTATCCAGCACAGGCGCAGAATCCACAAATGCGCGCCCATGCACTTCACCTATTTCGAGTTGAATAAATTCAAGTAACAATTTCAATTTATCCTTCACCACAAAGTGATAATCTTCACCCCATGCATACTTCGAAATTTTCGAATCACCATTGCGATAATTCTCTTCAACATCCTTTCCCGGATAGTAATTAAAGAGCAACGACACCACTGACTTTGCGCCGGGAACAAGCAATCTCGGATCTAACCGCATGTCGAAGTGATTGGCCATGTATGACATGTCGCCATGCATGTTTTTGTTGAGCCAGGTTTCAAGTCGTGGAGCTTCCTCCTCGAGAAATTCTGCTTTTGAAAATCCACAAAACGAAAAACCGAGTTCGATGGACTTCGATCGGATCAGATCGTTGTATGAACTACTGGTGGTGATCAATGCCGACATTTTTCAAACCCGGATTCGAACTCAAAAAAGTTCATTGGGCTTGTTGGATTTCAATTTACCGAGATGTTTGTATGCAAGCTCGGTCACCTGACGCCCGCGTGGTGTGCGCATCATGAAACCTTCTTGAATAAGGAACGGCTCGTACACTTCTTCAATCGTTCCGGAATCCTCACCAACGGCCGTTGCAATTGTTGTCAATCCAACAGGACCGCCATTGAATTTATCGATGATGGTCATCAAAATTTTGTTGTCCATTTCATCGAGACCATGCGTATCGACATTCAATGCGTTGAGCGAAAACTGCGTGATGTCCAGATTGATAGTTCCATCACCTTTGATTTGGGCGAAGTCGCGAACACGACGCAGCAATGCATTCGCAATACGCGGTGTACCGCGACTTCTGCGGGCGATTTCGAATGCGGCATCCTCCCTTATTGCAATATTGAGAATTTCAGAACTACGCTGGACAATGTCGGTCAACGTCTTTGCATCGTAATATGAAAGTCGCGCATTGATACCAAATCGCGCCCTTAGTGGTGATGTGAGCAATCCACTTCGCGTTGTTGCTCCAACGAGTGTGAAAGGATTCAATTTGATCTGCACCGAACGCGCATTTGGACCCGAGTCGATCATTAAGTCGATGCAATAATCTTCCATGGCGGAATAGAGATATTCCTCCACAACAGGCGAGAGACGATGAATCTCATCAATGAATAGAATATCGTTTGCTTCAAGGTTGGTGAGTAAGCCTGCGAGGTCGGCAGGTTTATCGAGAACAGGTCCGGAAGTTGTTTTGATGCTCACCCCCATCTCATTAGAGATGATGTGACCGAGAGTGGTTTTACCCAGTCCGGGCGGGCCGTGTAGAAGAACGTGATCCAGAGCTTCACCGCGCAATTTTGCAGCCTGAACAAAAATTTCAAGGTTCTCCAATACTTGTCGTTGACCTGTGAAGTCATCGAAAGTTTTGGGTCGCAACACTTTTTCAATGTCCTTGTCATTGATCTTTTCCGCTTCCTCTCTTATGTTGAATTCGTCAGTGCTCATTGCGTAATCATCCTTGATCTTCTTCTTTATGCTATTGATAATTCTTAGCGCGTCGATAGATTTCGTCAAATATCAGGCGAATGCGAAGAACATAAACAGGAGATGTAAATTGTTGATTGATTTCCTTGTTGTTCTTCAGCATGATGCGATAACCAAATCCGCCACCAACGCCAACGAGATTGAAAATTTTGTATTCAATTGTCATGCTTGGTTCATATAGAACAACCCTTCCACTTCGGATTTGCTCTTTGTCTGTTCGCGACTGGTATTGAATAAAACTTCTCCCAAAGCCAAGCTGGACAGGCACTGTCGCTTCCCACGGCCCCTTTTTATAAAATGAATATTCGATAAAAGGAGCGACATAACGCAGTTTGATGTCGCCCACAAAAATTGCATCGGCGACGCGAATGGACTCCTTCAAATCAGTACCAATCCAATTGTATCCGATACCAATGGTCAATGTTTTTCTGAAACTCAAACCTGCTTTAAGACTGTAGACTTTCGCGCTATTTCCTGTGATAAAAGAATTGTGTGTTTCGAATTTCGCAGTGGGCACTGGTGAATGTCTGAGCACTTGGTATAGGGAATCAGAAAGATTTATTGTCTGAGCGTGCGTCGAATTGAACAACATCACAAAGAAGAATGATATGAGAAGATTTCGCTTCACGGGGTGGTTGCGAAATTACACGTGACCTGCGAATTCAAATCATAAACATGTCATTATTGGTCCAGTGGTTTAAATCGTAAATGCCCGCCTGAACTAGTGAATAGTCTACTTCCCGTTCCTTTTTCTTGAAAAAAAAGAACCGACAAATTCAATTATTTTCTCTAAGGCGGATCCCCAACATTTGAATGTGCTACTTCAAAGGTGAACTTTCTTCGAATTTGAAATTATGAGAGTAAGCGGATAAATCATGAAAATCCTTTCATCAACATTGTTCCAAATGAACCATTAAACCGATGTCATTATAAAACTGCGGCGTGAGAACGATTTTCATGTTGCATATGCATCCCCATTTAAATTATATAACATTCAATTTAATTCGGACAACTAATTCAAACATTTTTACATCACCGGTATGGTATTTCCAATTTGCTTTGTAATAGAACATATCCATGTCACAACCTTAATCATGATGAAAATTTCATTTTTCTCTTTTTGGATACTTATCACTTCACTGACTTCACACGCTCAAAACAACTGGCTGCGCAGTGCGGGCGGTCAAAACCATGATGAGGCATTTGATATGGCGGCTACGTCAGACGGCAACTTTGCGATCGTGGGTTATTTCGGTGGTGGCGCTTCTTTCGGTTCTGTCAATCTTTCCAGTTCAGGGTTTAGTGATGCTTTCGTTCAGAAAATTGATCTGGCAGGAAACAGTGTTTGGGCAAAAAAATTCGGCGGCACCAAACCGGATCGCGCAATTTCCGTCGCGTGTGATGCTCATGGAAATATTTATGTTACAGGGTTCTTCACCAATCAAGCAGTGTTCGGAAGTTTCACTATGAATTCTTCGAGTGACTCCCTGGAAATATTCATCACCAAACTGAACTCCGACGGCGTTGTTCAATGGGTAAAATCATGTGGAGGTACATCCAACGATTACAGCTATGGTATTGCAGTTGACCAAGATGATAATGTCATTGTAACAGGTCAGTTTCGCGGGGTAGCACAATTCGGAAACTACAACTTGACCAGTGATATGTACGAGAACAATTCCTATTGGAGCAATGATGTTTTCGTAACGAAACTAGATACCAATGGCGAATTTCTTTGGGCCAAAAAAGGTAGCGCCCAAGGGGATGACAGGGGGCTGAGCGTCACCACAGACAATCTCGATAATATATACGTCTGTGGTCAATTCAGCGACACGATTACGTTCGATCAGGTGCACAACAATCAAGTTGCAAACGCAGGATTTCTCATCAAGTATTCACCGGACGGAGTTGAGCAATGGTTTAACAGACTCGCTGCATCACAACTGGTGGCTTATGATGTAACCACAGACAATGATTACAACATATTACTTACCGGAGAATACTCGGGTCAAATGGCCATCTTCAATACAACAGTTGACATTGTTCCGGCGAGTCATGCGTTCAATATTTTCTTGTCAAAGTTTAGTCAAAATGGACATATCACATGGACATCGCATGCCGGAAGCAACAATTTTTGTTCAGCAAAAGCGGTGTGTGTAGGAGCAAGCAACGAGGCATATGTTACCGGCACATTCAATTGTGTGATGACAGAGTTCAGTGAAGCTTATGGCTCAGGGATCTTCAATAGTGTGGGTTATCGCGATGTATTCGTTACAAGAATCAATACAGATGGAACGCGTATATGGGAACGTCAATTTGCAAGTGCAAAAGATGACTACTGTGCAGCCATTGCATACGGCGACATTGCGGATAAACCCCTTATAGCAGGGAGTTACGAAAGCTATTTCAATGTGCCGTCATCAACAGGTTTTGAGTTGAATTCTCAAAACGAAATTGATTACTGGCTTTACCAGTATCCAAACTGTGGAGGAACGTTTTGTGCTGATACGAGCTATTCCTATTTTGCACAGGTGAAGGCTGAAGGAGGCAAGGATATTTTTCTGTCCAGTCCTGTGAACACATTGCGTTTGCCTTACGATTACTATAAACGCGAAGTGGGTGCTTTCTGTGACAGACCAGCATTGGATCCATGTGTAAACATCACTTCACAATCCTGTTCCGATTTCAACCTATGCCCGGATTCTGTTTTGATGTGCAATCCATCATTGCTGTTAATCAATACCTACACAGGCTCTTCAGGATTTGTGGGACCGGCCTATAATTATTTGTGGAGTAATGGAAGTCCCGGAAATCAGATTATTGCAAACAACAGTGGCTGGTACTGGGCACAAACGATGCGTGAAGATGGGTGCAAAGTATTTATCGACTCCATTTATGTAACTGTTGCACCTCCACTTTGTCCAACAATCATGGATGACGCAGGCTTCAACAGTAGCGCAACTTGTTTACCTGCGACCATTTCACTTTGCTCACCGGAATCTGTATTACTCACAGGTTCAGGTTATAGCGGCACACAATTCTGGTGGTTCGAATCCAGTCAAGGAATAATGGATTCCAGAGCAGGCATCAATGTAAATACAACCGGCTCCTATTACTTCAATTTCATAGATAGTTACAATTGTCAAAGATCAAGTAGTGTTGATGTAAATGTGATACAGTCCATTGATACCATTGTGCCACAATTAATCATAGAATTGCAGCCGGCGGTAGATACTATCCATTTGCAAATGTGTGAAAATGCGATACAATGTATTCAGCTATCTCTTATCGATCTTTTTCCAAACCTTTCAGGATTATTTGATTTGAATGTGCAGGTAGATTGGACGATCTATCAGAATGGAATCATTGTCGTGCAGGCGGTAGATTACACTACATCATTTTGTTTTCATCCGCCTGGGATTGGTCTGTTTCAGGTTGTTGCCACTCCTACAATCATTCCTCCCTGGCCGTGTGAAGGCGAGATTCCATATCCTCCAGTGGTAGGTTGGTTAACCTACCAAATATTGGAAGCACCCTTAGTGAATTTGTCCATCACGGGAGAGGTATTTATATGTCCCGGAGATACCACTTTGATTACAGGTAGCGGCGCTAATCAACTCAATTTTTCAGGAGAACATCCTTTCACATTCGTTGGTGACAGCGCCATCCTCATAGACGTTTTCGGCCAATACTCATTGCACGGCATAAGCATTTTGAACGGCTGCATTAGAGAAGACTGGCTGAATTTTGAAGTGCTTACTAAGCCTGCACCCAACACCTGGATGGTACCGACAAGTGGTATTGTATGTCCGGGAGACAGCGTTCAGCTCTGGTGTGAAGAAGGTCAGGCATATCACTGGATTGGTCCGCTTGGCAATGAGATCGACAGTACACAAAGCATATATGTCAATTCTCCGGGATTCTATTATTGCATACTCACTGATTACTCAGGTTGCATTCTCGAATCCAATATGGTAGAAGTAAAAGAATATTCTACGCCATATCTCATTGCAAATCCCGGAAGTGATTTATGTGTGAATGGAAGTGTGCTTGTTCAAATCGCGACAGGAAATTCCGAAGGCATAATGTGGGGTGCGCCGTTTAACGATAGTGCCATTGAACATTGGATTTTCGATCAGGGAGTTTATAACGTAAGCGTTACAGGGTGCGGCATCACAACTGCGCTCAACATCACCATTACACATTCAGTTACGGAAGCCATCATTACTCCATCATCCAATGTGTTTTGCCCAAACGACAGCATTGCGCTCACGGCAAATGGAGGCATGCAGAGCTATCTGTGGCAACCGGGCAATATCCCATTCGAGACAATCAACATCACCACTCCCGGTATTTATTACCTCACCACAACGGATGCGTTGGGATGCACCGGCACTACTTCCTATCAAGTAATGGAATACGATATTGAAAGTCCGTTCACTGATGTCGTGTCAATTTGCACAGGTGAAAGCGCAACGTTGAATGTATCTTCAGCCAACACTATATTTTGGACAACAGATGTGGAAGGACTAAACATAGTAGCCAGTGGAAACACATTCACCACGCCATCACTTTCACAAGAAACAATCTATTATGTATTTGCTCAAGACGATGTCTGCGTTAGTTATCCATCAGAATCTCTTGTAGAAATTTATCTATCTTCCATACCCCCGATTTTCGGTGGTGATGAAGCTATATGTTTGGGTGCGGATGCTGTTTTGATAACGCCTATGCAGGCAGGCATGAGTTACCAATGGACATTACCTGATGGCACCACTTCAACAGCAGATTCGATTTTCATTTTCAATGCAACAGAGTATGATGAAGGTATTTATTATCTGGCAGTAGCCGATGCAAATTGTAGCGCAATGGATAGTTTGTCCTTCACAGTTGTTCCACAAGGAATACTTCAGTTAGATGACAACAACAAAATAGAAGTGTGTGTGGGAAACGCAATAACCATTACCTCTCCAGTGGAAGCAGACCAATATATTTGGAGTACTCCATTGGGCATTGTGAATGGATCGCAAACATTGGTCATCAATCCGGCGTCGGAAATCAACACAGGAATTTACACGCTGACGCTTTCGAATGCCGTTTGTGAATTCGAAGTGCTTCCATTGACTGTTGAAGTAAACGCCTATCCAAATATTACACTTGATCCTTGTGTTTACTACTGTAGCGGTGGATATATGACCCTTGGATTTCAGGAAAACTATGATTGGTACTTATGGAGTACTGGAGACACAAGTGCTACGATAATAGCTCCGGATAGCGGCTGGTTTAGTGTGCAGGTAGCCAACAATCCCGATTGCATGGTGCAGACTACTGTATATGTTCCCACAACAGAATGCATTGAGGGATTCATCAATATAATGACATGCAATGGCGACGGATTGAATGAATTTGCAGATTTCGGGGTGTTGCGCGCGAAGATCGACGCAGTGCACATCTACGACAGATGGGGAGTTGTAGTTGAAACGCTTGCGCCGTCAAATTTAAAATGGGATGGCAAAGGCCGAAGCGGTGAAAAAGTTAGTTCCGGAGTATATTATTATGTTATTGACTACGCACCCATTCAACATAGAGATTGTAATTGTTATCTGCCGAAGAATGGATATATCCAGGTTTTTTCTGAGAAATAGTTCTAAAAGAGAAGAACAAAGAATTAGTTTGAAGTGCAATTCGTCCATATCCGGCTGTATGTGTATGTGGCAAAAATTACAATCCTCGTGCACACAAAAACGCAATCCAATACTGTCACCATTTTTTTGTCACAATTATTTTGTGACACATCTATAGTGACAATTTCTCCCATTGTAATTTCCGGATCATTCGAATCCCCTTTAAAGAAGTTAAGAGTTGCTGTGCCTGAGTGCCAATTCCTGATCTAAATGATCATAGAATTCCAATGTGATTAACGGTATTTAGCAGGATTTTTTCAGAAAAAACCATGAGCTATCGGATAACGGTGCATTGCATTTCATGTCATTTCGAGATGATGATACACATTCCATTCGGAATGAAGCAGAAGCTATTTATTAGTTCAACCATTTTGGGATGATCACATGCGATATGTCTAAGTTTAAAAAACTGAAGATCAAACCGCGTTTCAAAATTCAGCATGAACTCCACGTCAAAAACCCTATAACCCAATTACGCAGCAACTCAAAATAACCAAGGAACAAAAAAGAAGGCCATCCTTTCGAGACAGCCTTCTTCAATTTTATTAGTGACAAGCTCAATGTCCTACTTCACCGGGCTTCAATGGAACAACCTGAGGAACGAAATCTTCTTCGTGATCAGGATTGCTGTAGTCATATGCCCAACGATGAACTTCAGGAATTGCCCCGGGCCAGTTGCCGTGCATGTGCTTTACAGGTGTAGTCCACTCAAGTGTGTTTGATCCCCAAGGATTTTGTGTAGCCGGTTGACCATAGAAAATGCTATGGAAGAAGTTGAAGAGGAACAGCAACTGAGCTGCACCACCCACAAGTGCGAATACAGAAATCAGTGGATTCAAATCCATCACCCACTGGAGGAATTCAAATTCAGAATAGTCATAATATCTTCTCGGCGCACCGGCCATACCAATGAAGTGCATCGGGAAGAATACACCGTAGGCACAAACCAAAGTGATCCAGAAGTGTGTGTAGCCGAGTTTCATATTCATCATTCGGCCGAACATTTTCGGGAACCAGTGATATACACCAGCAAACATTCCAAAAATGGCCGACATACCCATTACAATATGGAAGTGGGCGACGACGAAATAAGTATCGTGAACATTGATATCAAGCGCCGAGTCAGCGAGGATGATACCAGTTAAACCACCTGTTACGAATGTTGAAACCAAACCAATTGAAAACAACATCGCGGGAGTGAAGCGGATATTTCCCTGGTACATGGTCGTGATATAATTGAACGCTTTTACAGCAGATGGAATAGCGATCAACAGCGTTGTGAACACGAACACAGATCCAAGGAAAGGATTCATACCCGTGATAAACATGTGGTGACCCCAAACAATGAAGGACAAGAAACCGATGGCAAGGATTGATCCCACCATCGCTTTGTAACCGAAGATTGGTTTGCGTGAATTTGTTGCAATGACTTCAGACGATATTCCCAATGCAGGAAGAAGTACGATGTACACCTCGGGGTGACCAAGGAACCAGAACAAGTGTTGGAACAGGATGGGCGAACCTCCTGTGACGTCAAGAGCTTCACCTTGAATAAAAATATCCGAGAGGTAAAACGCGGTACCAAAACTTCTGTCCATCAGAAGAAGAACAGCAGCCGACACAAGGACGGGGAATGACAAAACACCAAGGATAGCAGTTACGAGAATGGCCCACATCGTCAATGGCATGCGCGACATGCTCATACCCTTCGTGCGAAGATTGATGATAGTAACGATGTAATTAAGACCGCCAAGTAACGAAGATGCGATAAAGAAAATCATCGAGATCAGCCAAAGCGTCATTCCCATTCCTGAACCGGGCATCGCTTGCGGCAATGCAGAGAGTGGGGGATAAACTGTCCAACCTGCGCTGGCTGCACCGCCTTCAACAAAGAGTGAGGCAACCATGATCACACTTGAAATGGCAAAAGCCCAATACGAAAGCATATTCAAAAATCCGCTGGCCATATCACGAGCTCCCACTTGCAGAGGAATTAGGAGATTCGCGAATGTTCCTGAAAGTCCGCCAGTCAGTACAAAGAAGACCATGATCGTTCCGTGAATGGTAACGATGGCTAGATATGCGTTTCTATCGAGGCTTCCTTCCGGAGCCCATTTGTCACCGAGGAAGAAATTCAAAACCTGAAACTTCTCACCCGGCCAACCTAATTGTAGGCGGAAAAAAAGTGAAAGAGCAACGGCAATCACACCCATAAAAATGGCTGTAATCAAAAATTGCTTAGAGATCATTTTATGATCTTGCGAGAAGATATACTTTGATATCCAAGATTCAGGCGCGTGGTAGGCATGAGCGTGGTCATGTCCGTGTCCATTGTCGTGTTCTTGATCGTGATGTGTATTTTCTGTACTCATTGTTCTTTTTCTGAAAATATTCTACCTAATTAATGAGTCATGTTATTGACTTTGTTCGCATCAGCCGCTGGAGTTGAAGTGGCCGCAGTTGCAACAGGCGCAGGCTCTGTAGTTGGTTCTGCTTCAGGAATAAAACGCTTTTGATTTCTCAGCCATGCCTCATAAACAGCCGGTGAATCAACAACAATTTTCATTTGCATGTTGAAGTGAGCGGCACCGCAGATTTTGTTGCAAAGAAGAATATAATCAAAATCTTCCTTGCCGAGTTTCGCGCGCATCTCTTTTGTAGTAATGGTTGGAATCATTTTCAACCTTGTTGGCACACCAGGCACCGTGTTCATCTGAGCGCGGAAGTGCGGCATGTATGCCGAGTGAATAACATCTTGCGATTTGAAAATAAATTCAATTTCCTTTCCAACAGGAATGTGCAATTCGCCTTTTACAATCCTATCATCAGCACCCGATTCCCAATCGCTGAGGCCGCTTGCAGTCTTTGATTCGCTCAAATCAAGAATACGTTGCTTGTGTCTTTCGAGGCGATAAATTTTATCCTGCAGTGATTCGATATAACTATCAGGCATCACAGGCATGTTTTGATTCTCTGCAATTTTATTTTTGATGTCCACGATTTCAGCATCGATTTCAGCGAGTTTCGCCGCCATCTTTTCCTTGGTCACTATTCCCATCGCGTTATCGTTACTGATGAGGTTATAATTAGAAGTTCCGAAGTCGCCGTCATCTCCAGGAAAACGCGCTGTCCAATCGAATTGCTTAGAGTAAAGTTCAATACGCAACGCATCAGCAGAAGCTGGACCAGTAATTTTATTCCACGTGATCAAACCAAATACGATGATGAAAGCCATTGCCACACCTGGAATCAAAGTCCAGATCATCTCCAGTCTGTTGTCGTGTACAAAAAATCTTGCTTTGCGGTCTTTGCGGTAATAGTATTTCCAACACACCAAAAACAACATGGCATTGGTAATAAAGAACATGATGGTGATCATCCAAAGATTAACGCTCATCAACCAGTCAGTGTCTTTCCCGTGCTCAGACGCTGACTCCGGTAAATAGTTACCATAACGCACATACAACACTGCAACACCAATGAAGAACAAAATCATCCAGACCAACATCAGGTTAGCCTGTAGTTTGTTATCAGCAGGAGTTACTTCCTCCTCCTTCGATTTGCGCAAGGTGCGCGTGAATTCATAGACTTTTGTCAGTTGTACAATCGCTATGATTGCCAAAACGATAACCAGTATTATCAGAAGTTTCATTTCTCTTTACTTGTTTACTCCAATTCTCTGTAATCTCAATTTCTTATATGCTGTGATTCTCACTTTCGTTCAGGTAAGGGTGATTGATAGGAATCATCCGAGCCTTAGTAAGTGAGCGTGTAACAACAGTGATAAATAACCCAAGGAAACCGAGGAACATTCCAATTTCAAACCACCACGCAAAAGTGATGTGCTTAACATTTTCACCTATTCCCCACTCGAGGTGTCCGTGAACAGTACCCGGCACAACGGCCATATATAGATCAAGGAAGTGAGTGATAAAAATAATAGTACCAACACGTTTCAAAAATTTCACATTACGTTTTGCATCACGTGCAATCAACACATAAAATGGAATAGCGAAATTGCAAAAGAAGATGGCCCACATACCGACCATGTAGTGGTCATATCGCTCTTTGAAGTAAGTTACTTCTTCAGGAATATTTGAATACCATATCAACATGTATTGGCAGAACCACAAGTAGCTCCACAACATACTCACTGCGAATATCCATTTACCCATATCATGAATATGAGAGTCATTCACCTTGGTGAGATAACCTTGTTCTTTCAGCCAAACAGTGAATAGAGTGGCGAAGATCATGGTCGTCACCCACATGCCAGAGAAGATGTACCAGCCGTACATGGTAGAATACCAGTGAACATCAATACTCATCAACCAATCCCACGCAATTGTAGAAGAAAAGACCGCGAAGAACACAAGGAACAACGCTCCTCTTCTGTACTGCTTCAGGTGAAGCGTAAGACTTGGTGATTCATCTTCAAGTACTGACCATTTTCTGAAAAGGAATCCGAAAGTCAAAAACACGACAGCATAGATGATAAAACGCAACCAGAAGAACCATGAAGAAAGGAATGGCATTTTACCGGCGATGATAACGTCATACGAAGGGCTGTTTGGATCAATTAGATCGCGATCCATCCAATGATAAAGGTGGTGCACATGAAATTGGCCGGCCAACAAAACGATCAGAATCACGGCAAACCCAACAGGCAAATAAGAAAACATTGCTTCGAAAACCCTTTTCAGCTGGGCAGTCCAGGCTACTTCAGCCGCATATTGAAGTGCGTAGAAAAACATTGCGCCAAGAGAAATAGCAAAAAAGAAAAATCCACAGATGAGTAAATTTCCCCACCAGTATTGGTGATGATCTGTTTTATCGAACATCCAACCTGCAATTGCCGCAATTACGCCAATCACCATCAAGGCCATGGACCATGATTTGGTTCGTGATGGAATCTGAAAATGAAGTTTATCGTGTGCCATGTTGATGATTCGGGCAGTTTTGTTATTCTAAATATTTTAATTCTTAGCAGCAGCCGGAGCTCCAGCAACCGCAGGTTCTGCAGGAACAGCAGGATCTGCAGCCGCAATTTTCACCATGCCATTGGCGTCAAATTCCGGTTCTGTGATTCCTTTTTGAAGAAGCTTCACATACTCTATCACCTGCCATCTTTCCATTTGGCTCAGCTGTGATGCATGCTGTCCCATAAGACCTTTACCATACATGAGGGTGTGGTACATTTTACCTTCTTCAAGGTCTTTCAATTTCGCTGCATAGTCAGGAATTCCTTGAATGTGACCATTCTTTGAGATAGCGCCATCACCATGACCTTCTTCACCATGACAATGCGTACACATCGAGCCGTAAATCTCCTTACCGCGCATGACATTTTTCTTCGATGCCGTCATAGGACTGTGCACCATGGTTGCAGCCTTCTCGTAATCCTCAGGAGTATTGTTGAGAGGATAGGGCATTACATACGGTGCCATCTCAGCCGTGGTATACTGAATAGTTCCGGCAACAGGCTTGCGCGATTGCATCATTACTACACCGGCAGCATCCTTTTGATTCTGAGTCCAGTCCATCGTTTTGTTTGTGCCATAGTCAATGTATGCCTCCAAAGCCGGGGAGCGATACATATCAGGCATATACTCCACACCTGGAGAGTTCGGGTCTTCTTTACAAGAAGAAAGTGCCAGCATAGCCAGGCAAATAGTTCCGAATATGTAAGATTGACGCATCATCTCAATAGTCCTTTATGCTAAGTTCATACACATCAGTAGCGCGGATCATTGCTTCAATGTCTTGTGGCGACTGAAAATTTTCTTCTGTAGTAATCTCCATTACAAACTTATCGTCCGTAGTGCGGGGATCAGGATTCGTTGCCGGCATTCCCGGAAGCGTACCGTTGCGCAATAAGTAAGTCAAGGCCATTCCGTGCGCTCCGCAAAACACAGAGAATTCGAACATTACAGGAACGAATGCCGGAGCATTTTCAATCCATGTAAAGTTTGGTTTACCGCCAATATTCCAGTCCCAATCACTCACCATGAAATACCATGTGCCGAGAATTGCGAGGATAGTTCCAGTGCACGCGTACATGAACGCGCAAATAGCCAAGCGTGTGCGCTTCACTCCTATCACCGGATCCAATCCGTGAATTGGAAATGGAGAAAACACATCCTTTACATGTATCCCTTTCGAAACGAGTGTACGCGCAGCTTCGAGAAGCTTTAAATCGTCGTCGTACATCACGTGATAAACTTTGTTTGCCATAATTTCCTTTCGGTTATTGTTGCTTAATGCTTTTCTTCGTTCTTGTAGCTTTCGCCTGAAACTTTTAAAATAGACTTCAGCTCATTCAGCGCCAGCACAGGGAAATAGCGGGCGAAAAGAAGGAATAGCGTAAAGAATATTCCGATGGTTCCAATGAACATTCCAATATCAATTGTCGAAGCCTTGAATTCACCCCATGCAGCCGGCACGAAATCGCGGTGAATCGAAGTCACGATGATTACAAAACGCTCGAACCACATACCAATATTGATGATGATCGACATGAAGAAAGTGAATCCGAGATTGGTTCTAAGTTTCTTAAACCAGAATAGCTGAGGAGAGATAACGTTACATGTCATCATGGACCAATATGCCCAGGCCAATGGACCGGAGAATCGGTTGATGAAAGCATACGACTCATATTGCACGCCCGAGTAGTCAGAAATGAAAAGCTCGGTGAGATAAGCCACACCAACGATAGAACCCGTAACGATAATTACGATGTTCATGTATTCGATGTGCTTCAAATGGATATACGCTTCCAGTTTCATGGTTTTGCGCATGATAAGCAGCAGGGTCTGCACCATTGCGAATCCTGAGAATACGGCTCCCGAAACGAAATATGGAGGGAAGATTGTTGCGTGCCAACCGGGAACGATTGACGTCGCGAAGTCCATAGATACGATAGAGTGAACTGAGAATACAAGCGGAGTTGCGATTCCGGCAAGTACAAGCGATACTTCTTCGAAACGTGTCCAGTGTTTAGCACGACCAGACCATCCGAAACTCAAAATGCTATAGATTTTCTTTGCACGAGGTTTTGTCAGTCGGTCGCGTATAGTTGCGAAATCCGGAATCAATCCGATATACCAGAAAACAAGAGATACTGTGAAATAAGTCGAGATGGCGAATACGTCCCACATCAAAGCTGAGTTGAAGTTGGGCCAGAGAGAACCAAATTGGTTTGGCAAAGGAAGCGTCCAATATGCCATCCACACGCGGCCCATGTGAAATACAGGAAATATGGCCGCCATGATTACCGCAAAAATCGTCATTGCTTCTGCAGAACGATTGATGGCCATGCGCCAGCGTTGGCGAAACAATAAGAGTACGGCAGAGATAAGAGTACCGGCGTGACCGATACCGACCCACCATACGAAGTTGGTGATGTCCCATGCCCAGCCAACAGTTTTATTCAATCCCCATGAACCGATACCCACGCCAACAAGGTACATGATACAGCCAATACCGTATAGCGCAACAACAAGCGCAATGGTGAAAGCGATCTTCCATTGCTTCGGCGCAGCACCTTCGATAGGTCCAACAATATCCTGCGTGATATCGTGATAGGTCTTATGCCCGAGGATCAGTGGCTTTCTTATGTTTGATTCTTTAAACATCTCGTTGATTTGTAATTATCAGGCTTGGTTTTCTTCGATATTCCTCACTTTAGTCATGTAGAATACATTCGGTTGAATGCCAACTTCTTCAAGAGCGTGGTACGAACGAACATTTTGAGCGCGTTGTGAATTCTGCGAACCGTTGTCATTGAGATCTCCGAATACGATCGCATTTGTCGGGCAAGCTTCGGCACAAGCAGTCTGAATCATGCCATCAGTCACCTTAGTACCTTTCTTCTTGGCTTCAGTTTTTCCACCTTGAATACGCTGCTGACACATACTACATTTTTCCATTACACCACGTGTACGAACAGTAACATCCGGGTTCAACACCATACGTAATGTATCGTCTTGCGCAGGATTCACCATAGCGAACTTGTCGTTCGTCACATAGTTGAACCAGTTGAATCTTCTCACCTTATATGGACAGTTGTTCGCACAGTAACGAGTGCCGATACAACGGTTATAGGCCATATTGTTGAGACCTTCATTGCTATGAACAGTAGCGGCCACCGGACAAACCGTTTCGCATGGGGCGTGGTTACAATGCTGACACATCATCGGCATATGAACCGTCTTAGGATTTTCTTCAGGATCCTCCATCATGCGATAAGCACCGATAGTTCCAATGTTGTTCGCTTCCTTCGTTTCTTTCAACGTATCATGTTCCGAAGAGAAATATCTGTCGATACGCAACCAGTGCATATCGCGGTGACGAAGTACTTCATCTTTACCAACAACAGGAACGTTGTTTTCAGTATGACATGCAGTGATACAAGCGCTGCAACCGATACAAGAATTCAAATCAATTGTCAATCCCCAACGATGACCAACGCCTTCAACAGGATGTGCTCTCCAGAGATCCATTTCTTTGATACTCTGGCGATCGTTGACATCGATTTTACCATCGCCATTTACATCAGCATGTATTGGCAAAGACACCATCATGTTGTAAGAAGCTTCACCTTTCTTCTTTCCTTTTTCTTTGAGGAAAGTAGAGATTGTAGTTTCCTTAACAACAGAATCACGGCCCATCACAGTGCTGTGCATCTGTGTAGTCGCAATTGCATATTCTCCCGGTGCAGATACAATTGTCACATTGTTCGACATGTAACTGACGTGGCCGGCAGCAAGTGATGTAAAAGGAAACGCGTTTCTTCCAACTGTTGTCTTTTGTTCATTGGATCCAACTTTTTCAGTTAGGTGAACGCCTTTACGTCCTGTCTGGAAAGCAGCTTTGCCTATTTCTTCGTTACCTGCGCCTCGACCATAACCAAGAGCGATACCGATTGTTCTTCTTTTCTGTCCGGGAGTTGGGAAAGCCGGAAGCGTAATGCTTTTACCGTTGACATTCACTGTCACCAGTGAAGCGCAATCACACTGCCCAATAGCAGTCTCAAGACCCATTTCCTTCATATCCGCCACGTTCATAGTAGCGTAGTTGTCCCAGGTCACCTTCGTGATTGGGTCAGGTGTCTCGTGAAGCAATGCATTGTTGGCATGATTACCGGCACCCATGGTCACTTTCTGATAAAGCGAAAGTTCCCAGTCACCCGACTTCATGTTACTCACATAGCTGATGGCCTCGCTCACATTTGGAGAAGAAGGAGCTGCAGCGGCTGTTTCTGCAGGCACAGCAGTAATGGAATCACCCGTCAAAAGCGGAGCGGCTACAACAGCAGCACTTCCAAAAGTACCGTTGTGAACAGCCATATTCCAGTTCGCGTCCGTCTTCATCATCGATGGATTGTAATCACCGTTGTTAGTCTGCCGAACGTAATCGTAATAGTTTGATTTGTTATCAGCCCACGTCAGCAAAGTTTCTTGTGCATAACGAGAATTGTAAAGAGGACTGATGGTTGGTTGACAGATATCTGTGCGACCGCTCATCGGAGTCAAATCATTCCACGACTCGAGGTAGTGGTGATCAGGAGCTATAAATGAGCAACGTGCTGCAGTCTCATCAGCGAAAAGGCTGAATGAAACAGACATCTTTACTTTCTGAAGACCAGTAATAAACTTATCTGAATCCACCCACGAGTAGGCAGGATTACAACCGTAAATTATCAATGTCTCAACTGTTCCATTGTTCATTTCGTCAACAAGCTGACTCATTTGTTCGTCGCTTCCTTTGAACATATTGAGTCCGGACTTCACGTTGATCGTTGCTCCTGTATTGCCGAGATATTGATTGATAGCCGCAACGATAGATTGAACCTGAGGGTCATTGCTACCGGCAACAACGATCGATTCACCGCGTGTGGCCTTCAAGTCTGCTGCAGCGCTAATGATAGCGGAATCAGCACCTTCAACACTCATTGGCGATCCACCAGTGATGGCAGCGTACAATGCGGCAGCCACCATACCTTCCTGGCTGGGCTTCACAGGTGTGCGAACATCACTGTTCGAACCCGTGAGTGACATTACGCTTTCAAACTGATAATGCTTACTCATCCATGCATTCTCCGGACGACGTGTTTCAGCGTACTGAGCAGTGAATGCCGGAGCAGTCAGCCATGAACCAAGAAAATCTGCAGCAATACTTACAATAGTTTTTGCCTTGCTAAAATCATATGCCGGAATTGCTCCACCATTAGCTTTTGAAAGGCCCGAATAAGAAATTGTGTCGTATTGAATGTGCTTCACCTTACCTGCATACTTTGCGCTGAATTCGTTGATGGCGCGTTGAGTACTTGGTGAAATAATCGTATTGGAAAGAATGCGAATGTTGGCAGAAGATGCGAGTGCAGTTTTGATTTCGCCGTCAAGAGTTGTCCAATCGACATCGCCTCCGGCTTTGCGCGGACCTTTCAATCTAGCGCTATCGTACAAACCAAGAACAGAAGCATTCATTCTTGAATTCAGCGCTCCTTTGCTGATGCCAAACTCCTTGTTGCCTTTGATAAATATCGGTCGACCTTCTCTGCTTTTCACCAGGAGGTTACCGTAGTCGTTTCCATCATAGTAAGTAGAAGCATAAAAGTTAGCAACGCCGGGAGTGATCTCCTCGGGTTTGATAACGTAAGGAATCGACTTCACAACCGGAGTTTCGCATGCCGCAAGCGTTGCCGCCGCTATGCTGAATCCCATGAATTTGAGGAAATCACGACGTCCCGTGTTCGTTTCACCGAGTTGGTCGTCCGTCAAAAAATCCTCCACAGAAGTAGTAGAATCGTTCGACTTTGTAAACTCGTTGGTAAGCGCATCTTGAGAAGCTACAGTATTCTGCAACTCATCGAGGCTCGTCCAGTATTTTTTGTTATTTGCCATGGAGGTTAGTCCGTGTTTGCTTATTAAATAATTACCTTAATAGTGGCATTTTCCACATTCCCAACCGCCCATTTCGCGGACAGTTGCTTTGCCATCTTCCATGATATCACGCAATGTGCGCTGACCAAGAGCAGAAGCTTTAAAACGCTCGTGCATTTCCTGATAGTACTCACTGCTATTGAGGTCGATTTCCTTTTTGTTGTGACACTCCAGGCACCATCCCATTGTGAATGGACGCTTCTCAAGTTTCACCAAGCCTTCCACATCTTCCTGACTATTGATTTCGTCAGCTGTAGGCACGTGACCTACAGTGTACATCTGTTGAGGTCCGTGGCAGTTTTTACAATCAATCTTGGCAATACTAACGTGGGCTGAGTGATTGAAAGTAACGTGATCCGGAAGGTTGTTGACCTTGTTCCAAACCACTGGCTTTTGCTCATATCCTTCGATATATGTTCCAGTAGCCGGATCAAATCCAATGGCATCGTAAATTTTCGAGATTTCCTTTTCGCCCGTGATTACACCTTTCTTGATTCCCTTGTGGCAATTCATACAAACATTCATTGAAGGAATGCCGGCGTGTTTTGACTTCGAAGCTGAACTATGGCAATATTGACAATCAATTTCGTTTTGACAATTGTGGATGGCGTGTGAAAACCAGATCGGTTGCTCCGGCGTGTAGCCATCATAAACACCAATATCCATGAGGGATTTGTAACCAACCACTGTGAAGTAACAAACAAGGAATAAAGCAATAACTGAAACAAACTTCTTGTTGCGCCACATCCAGGATTTAGCAGCGCCCCAGTATGAAACATCAGGAAGAGGCGAGTGACCTTCTCTTTCATTGATTGCGCTTTTGAGTGAGCGAGAAATGTTTGCGGCCGTTACAGCAACAATTGCTAACATCACACCTATGATGATAAACCAGATGGTTCCATCGCCTTGCTCATTAGCGGTTTTAGCCTTATTGATCTCTTCGAGGGTAAGGCATTTATTAGTGTCGGCACCGGCAGCAACAGGAGGCGCTGCGACTTTGATGTAAGCAAGAATGTCTTTAACCTCAGCCTCGCTCACAGCTTGATTCTGCATCCAACCGAAAGTTGGAACATACTTCTCAACTATTCCTTTGATGTATGCATCACCGCTTGCCGCGGCCGCCTGTGGATTTTGAATCCACTTAACGATAAGGGCATCTTTTCCCTTCCAACGTACATCAATGTCTTTAAGACCCGGCGCAGCCAGGACTTCTTCTGTTGTTCTGTGACAGGAAGCACAATTCGCTTTAAAAAGCGATTCTCCTTTTGTGGCATCGCCACCCTCGAAAATGCCCGCGAAGGCATTGAACGTGAGTAACATTACGAGTGAAAAAGAGACTGATATTTTGCTGCTAATACTTCGTGAAAGCCGCTTCATTACTGATGTTTTGTGCACATAGGCAGGTTTAAACGCGCGGCAAATTTATATGTCCGTGGCCTTAGACATTAGTGTGACAAAAAGATTGTTAACAATTTAAAATGGTTCTAAATAAGCGTCGGCTTAAAGAGTTGGCTACCCGTGACAAAGCGATTTACCTCCCGTCGCGTAAAGGCATGATTTTTAAGTCTTCAATCAATTATCAACAGACTATGATAGTTTTGCCAACTGTGAAATTCAAATTCAACCTATCGCTTCTATTGGTGATGACATCTTTGTTCATCACGTTTACACGTTCAATAAAAGCGCAAACAGATTCACTTCAATTGATGTTGGGGAAATTGGGGAAAAACGCATACAAAGTTGAGCCATCAACGCAAGGAGCAGACACGACGGGAACAAATGCATATTCGCTACTTCCGGGAAAAATCACTGTGAAAGCAGATTCAGCAATTGTTCAACTAGAGAAGAGCAATAGAAAATTCAAAGACATCAAAGGATATAGAGTCCAGATTTACCTTGGTTCTGTTGAGCAAGTAAAGGCCGAGCGCAACAAATATCTTTCATTGGGATTGCCATATTCAGTTTACTCAAAACAAATTGTCCCTGAGCAAGCGCTATTGGTGGGAGATTTTATGAGTCGAATGGAGATGGAAAAAAATCTCGAAGTTATTCGCAGGTATTATCCCAAAGCGTTCGGTGTGTTGGAGGCGATAGAGCCGCCGAAGTTCTCGGCCACTAAGAAGCGTTGATAGGGATTAGGATTTAGATCGCACACCTGTCGATTGACTGGTCAATCACTTAATAGCCAACTAGCTCGATAATCCGGAGGGCCATGAGCAAAATCACCTCTTGCAAGAACAATTTCTTTCCATAGAAAAGCATAAATTTGCGGCAAACCAACGTCAATGCCCATTTATCACCAACTCGGAAGCATCCCGCACAAGCGTCATACCATTCATGAGAAGCCGAGTGGCGGAATTTATTACGAGCAATTATTTGGTACGGAAGGTTTTCATGGGATGAGTTCATTGCTCTATCACGTGCATCGACCAACGATGATTGTCAGGGTGAATAGTGATGAAGATGTTGCTCCGAAAGCTGCAGTTGACAAAAACATCACGCCAATGATGTTGCAAGGTTGGAATGTAAAACCGACGGATGATTTTTTAAAAAGCCGTGTGCATGTGTTGTTCAATAACGACCTCAACATTGCGCTTGCGTCACCACGAAAAAGCACAACAGAATACTTCTATAAGAATGCCGATGCCGATGAGTTGATTTTCATTCATGAAGGAAGCGGGACGATGCGCACAATGGTCGGAAATATAAAATTTTCCTATGGTGATTATCTCATTATACCGCGGGGAATTATTTACCAGATTTCTTTTGATACGCCTGATAACCGGTTGTTCATTGTAGAATCTTTCTCCCCGATTCTTACACCAAAAAGATACCGCAACGAGTTCGGACAATTACTCGAACATTCCCCCTATTGCGAACGCGATATCAGGAAGCCGGCAGATCTTGAAACACATGACGAGAAGGGCGAATTCATCATCAAAATCAGAAAAGAAAACGTGATGCACGAAGTGGTTTACGCTTCACATCCGTTTGATGTAGTTGGATGGGACGGATTCAATTATCCCTATGCATTTTCGATACACGATTTCGAACCGATAACAGGAAGAGTTCATCAACCGCCACC
>JAYTOA010000141.1:0-62370 GCA_043748015.1 Flavobacteriales bacterium | reverse complement strand
CGTGGTACCTCGAGATGGTGAAGCCAACTTACGGTGAAGGCATCGACAAAAAAACATACGATGACACTGTATTAATCTTCGAAAAAATATTGAGGGTCTTGCATCCATTTATGCCTTTTCTCACTGAAGAAATTTGGCATTTCCTAAGTGAACGAGAAGCGGGAAAAGGATCTATTTGCGTTGCATCTTGGCCTACAGTAGAAAATTCGAATACCGAATTGCAAAATCAATTCAAGAATTTTGAAGAGATTGTAATCGGCGTGAGAAATGTTCGCAAAGACAATAACATTGCGAACAAGGAGAAACTTGCCTTGATGACCACTAGATCACAAGCATCCATTTTCGATTCATCAATTACTCACCTGTGCAATGTCTCATCGATTGAGATCACGAAAGAAAAGCCTGCGAATTGCTTTTCATTCGTGGTGAATCACAACGAATACTTCATTCCCTTCACAGCCAACGTTGACATCGAAGCAGAGAAGTTAAAGTTGAAAGAAGAACTTGATTATGCACAAGGATTTTTGAAATCTGTGCAGGTAAAACTCAGCAACGAGCGATTCGTGAGCAATGCTCCTGCGGCGGTTCTTGAAGGAGAAAGGAAGAAACTATCTGACGCTCAATCTAAAATAAAACTGCTGGAAGAGAAGCTCTCATCCATGAACTAGTATGGCAGAATTCATACACAAAGGAAACAAAGCACAAACTTCAGGAGAACTGCCGAAAGTTGGCAGTGTTGCTCCGGCTTTCACATTGACTGGCCTCGACCTAAAAGATGTATCACTTGGAGATCTCACAGGGAAGCGTATAGTGCTTAATATTTTTCCAAGCATAGACACCAGCACTTGCGCAATGAGTGTAAGACGATTCAATCAGCTCGCTTCCGGATTGACGAATACTCTTGTAGTGAACGTCTCAAAAGACCTTCCATATGCTCAACGCCGATTTTGTGCCGCCGAAGGGATTACAAATGTGATCAGTCTTTCAGAGTACAAAAACAATCATTTCAGCAGCACCTATCATGTCGACATTGTCTCAGGTTCTATACTCATTGGACTTATGGCTCGCGCCGTAATCGTTCTCGACGAAAACACCAAGGTGATTCATGTAGAACTTGTCTATGATCTCAGCCACGAACCTGACTACAATGCAGTCATGCATGCATTGATCGAGGAGAAAAATTAACGTAACAAAAAAGCCACCTTGCGGTGGCTTTTTCCATTATACAATTTCAATATTATCTCACAACCAACTTCAAGGTAGTTGAGTTAGCGGCTGATCTCAAATTCACCATGTATAGACCTTTGGCCAAATCTTCAGTAGCAATCTGCATTGTTTTCAAACCACCGGATTGATTGTTCGGCATCCAGCGATTTACCACCCTTCCACTCATATCAGTCAAAGTGATTTCCATGTTATTTGCGGAACGGTTTTCATAGGTCAACGTCGTAGATCCTTCAGCAGGATTCGGATACAATTCAGCACCATAAAAATCAGCATCAAGATTCTCTACAGATACCGAACCTGTTACGTTGATGTTATCCAGGTATAAATTGTTTGGCAATTCACTTGCAGAGAAAATGAACATCATTCTAAAACCACTTGTGCGATAAGAAGCAGGAATAAGAAAACTTCCTTCATTCCACTCAGATTGTAATTGCGGAACAAATGCAACACTTACACTTTGTGCCGTTACAAGATCCAATCCTAATTTTGAGAAACGTGGAGTACCTGACCAAGTCTTGCCGCAGTTATTGGAAATATACACCTCCAGTTTATCAGTAATGCTAGCAAGATCGATACTCTGCGTAGCAAATGCCCATTTAAAATTCACAGCTGCGTCACCACCAATATTTGACAAATCCATTACCGGTGAAACAAGGTCATCAATATCATTTCCACCCTCATCGATATTGGTAACGTCCATATCATATGCATTCAATTTTGCGCTTGTATTGTTGCTGAAACCTGCATAATTGATTTGCTGGAATGACGACATGTTATTGTCGAAATTTCCTGGATGCCATTGATTGTAAAACTCATCATATGAATCGAAACCCTCCTGCAACCAACCACCCGGAAACTCTGTAAAGTTCGGAGCAACTATCACTGACTGCTCAATTGTCTTTGTGTCGGTGCCTTGGGCGTTACCAACAGTAAGTGTTATAGTCTTTCTGCCATGAGAAGTGAATGACACTGTAGGATTCTGTTGCGTGCTAGTAGCAGGATTTCCATCCTGAAAAGTCCATAGCCATGATGTAACAGTTCCGTTAGTTGAATTGTCGCGCATTGTTGTCTGATCACCAATGCAGACAAAACGATTTGCAGGGTAAAAATCTGCAACAGGCGCGCAAGTCAATGGATTGTCATCCGTACCTGTAAGGAATCTGTTTTGCTCAGAATATAAATTACTTCTGCCGGAAATACCTAATGACAATGTGGTTCTCATTCTATCCTTCTGTCCGATAGTGAACATAAAAGAACAAAATGAATACTCCATATAATTCTGGATATTTTCGTTCAACCCAAAAATTCCTGTGAGAGCTACATTATCTATTTCAAAAGTTCCGTCCGCATCTTCTGCATTCCATCCATAAATTCTGAAAGTTACAGGGCCGGAAAGATTTGAATACGTAGCAGGTAAATTGAATTTGCTTCCTAGTTGCTCACCTGTTACGTCCTCATTAATAAAGTACGTGTTCGCACTTGCACCTGTGGGAAACGCTGTCAATTGCAGATTGCTGGCGACATTTGAAACACCAACGCTAGTTGCGAAATTATTAAGACTTGATCTTACCGCATAGTTTCGAATTCCCGTTCCATTTCTGCTTACATCAAAACCAAGATTCTGAAGCGTCATGAGCGTCCCCTGTATCGGAGTAATAGTAAATTGGTAGTAATCAGCAGTGGAAATCGCACCTGTCATTTCAGCCATTGTAGTAGCACCATCCGGCGCTCCAGTTGACCAATTTGAATAGGCAAATTTTCCGGCTGCCATTGAATTCGTTGAAACTCCGCTAGCAGAGAATCCTCCGAAAATAATTCTGTTAACAGAATCCTGAGGAAGCATACCTATAGGAGCAGTAGTCGGATCGGTGGTGCCAGATGTTGTTGAAACACCTGCAAAATTGTATATCGGGGTAATGTTCGGTAATTGTGTGCTGCTGTTCATGCCGGCTCTGGTACATTCGAAATCATAAAGAGTAGCACAGGTGTTGTGACCTGCAGTAGTCGGAGTATCAGCAACGCCGTCGTCATCACAAGCAACCTCAGGATCGTTTGTGCCACCCCACGTATGTGAAAGGTTCAGATAATGGCCAACTTCATGTGTAAGGGTTCTGCCATCGCCTCCAGCGGCAGTTCCGATTGCGCCGAGGTAATTGTGTCGGAGGATTACGCCATCCGCACGTGCACCTTCTGCGTCAATTACATTACCCGGTAACTGACTAAAACCCGCCACACCATTCTCCATATTGGCAACAGTCCATACATTAAGGTATCGTTCACGTGGCCATTGACTCAACTTGGAACCATTATCGCCAATATATGTTTCGATAGATGAGATACGCTCAATGCCATTGGTACAATTGCCCAGAAAATCTTTGGTTGCAAGCCTGAATTCTATTTTACAATTCGCAATGATTGTGTTGAAATGCTCCACAACCTGAATGGTGTCGGCATTCATTTTTGCAAAGTCTCTGTTTAAAATCATCATCGCATTAAATATCTGGGCGTCAGAAACATTTTCAGGACCATTTTGATGTATAATGTGAAATACAACAGGAATAACAAGCACAGCTTCAATATCTCCTTCTCTGTTTTGTGAGAGCTCCAGCAATCCTTGCTGAACAAGTGCTTCATAATCCAGTCCTGCTTGTACCAGAAATGGATTCCTAGCCTTCGCTCTTTTATACATGATATCTGTACCACAACGCTCGTTCTGAGCACTAGCGATTTGTACAAAACCGAATGCGATGATCAATGCAAATAGAATTTTTCTCATGATGATAATTAGAATTTTGAAGTCACAAATGTAACAGGAATGCGCTACGGAAAAAATGCTCACACGACACAAAAATTCCACAGCAATCACGATCCAAAAACAACTCTAACGCAGTCAAAACAAGCAATCTACGTCCTACATGGTTTTACAGACACGAGATTATTGTTTCCTAATTGAAGCGATTATCATCAGATGCTAAGAAGGAAAATCAGTTATAATAATCAAAATCTTGCCTTAAGAGTGACCATAAGATTCCTTCCTGAAGCACTGATGTTCGACGCAAATTGACGATAATTCTGATCGAGAATATTCTCTAGAGCCAGTTGTACTGAAAGCAGATTGCTTATCTGATATGTCCCTCGGATATTCAATGTATACCAAGCGGGCATTCCTTCAGCCGTCGCGTTCGATTCATTGTCTTCAGCTCCCAACCTGTAGTCGCCAATTCGCTTCCATCCATTGTACATCGTCCATAATTCTCCTCTGAATTTGTTGAGTTGCATGCTCAAGCCCGTTCTACCAAAAACCGGAGGAATATGATCAAGAGGCGTCTCAGCCTTGTCACCATCCTTAATTCTTCCATAGGTGTAGTTGATGCTGCTCGAAATATCGAAGATGTTGTTGAGCTGCGCAGTGAATTGTCCGCTGAATCCATAAATGAATGCGTTGGCTGCATTCAAACTGGTGCTCACAATTGCGCTATCACCATTGAACAAAACCGTGCTTTCGCCATTTAGCATTCCCCTACCTGTAGTGATTGCGTTCTTGTATAAGGTGTAATAAGTCGTTCCCTCAATGGTCACTTTTTTATGAATTGTCTTGGCAATTCCAAAATCTGCATTGTAGGTATACTCAGGTTTCAGGTTTGGATTTGGAATAATCAGGTTGCCATATTCAAGAAGTTCCAGTGTATTGGGATCGCGAATTGCGCCTGCTGTTTCGAAAACCTTTGACAAATCATCCACATTCGGCGCGCGAAAACCGGTACTTCCAAGCAATGAAATTTTCCAGTCAGCTCCCGGCTTAAAAACAAAGCTCACATTGCCGTTGAGCGCGGTATTGTTCTGTTGAATGGTTTTAAATGGAAATGGAAAAAATGTGGTGTCATTGAAATTTGCATTCAACTGAACGTTGCTCAATCGCGCGCCTTCTGAAATGATCAGCCATCGCGCTACTTCCCAAGTATGCGTGATGTATGCGGCAGCACTTTGCATGCTGCTACCACCGTCCGGATATCTCGTAGAAATTTTCCATGTTGAATCTGTCTCTATATTTCTTGCCGTAGCAGCACTCTGCACATCGTTGTAAGTGAATTCTGCGCCATATCTAATTTCATGTTCTCTCAAAACTTTTTCAAAATCGAGATTAGCAGCGATGATGGAAACATCTTCCACTTGGCTTTCAAGAGTCGTCTTCCCTCTCAATCGAGAATTTCTGCTCTGTTGAATGTCTTGATAGGAAAGAATAAACCGTGCATGATCGAACACCTTGTTGGATCTTGAGAAATTGAGGTTGTAAGAAGTGAGCAATCTTTCCTGAGGGCCGTAATACCATTCTGCGAAGCGTAGTGCACCATTGCGATATTGTGTGAGCCTGTCGTAACGTGGCACATCACTGCTTGTGCTGTATTGCATATTCAAGATATGGGTAATATCATTTGCTTGTTTGTAGCTCAATTTTTGAATGAAATCAAATTGTTTATAACCGCTCCCTACTTGCACATTCGGGTTACTGTTATTGACAATACTATCTTTTCCTTCAATCCTCGCCACATACTCTGTGCGACCCCAATCGCCCAATTGATAAGGGCTCCGAACATTGCCCTGTCTCAAATCATCAAACGAAGAAAAAGTGATACTGCTCAACGATGAAAATTTCTTCCCTCCGATATTCACATCTGCATGACCAGTCAATTCCTGGTTTGATGTACCATGCCTTACAAAAGCATTGCCTTTTATATGTGCAATAGTATCACGCGAAAATTCCGGATTGCGGGTGTAAAAATGCATTACGCCGCCGAGTGCATCACTACCATAAACAACAGAACCGGGTCCAAATACAACTTCCATCTTTTCCATAATAGAATTATCCAGTGTGATTACATCTTGAAGATGACCTCCCCGATAGATGGCATTGTTCATCCGAACTCCATCTACAACTATTAAAACTTTGTTGGCTTCAAAACCGCGAATGATTGGACTTCCGCCTCCTTGCTGACTTTTCTGAACCATCACGTTGCCGCTTTGATTCAATACGTCACCAGTTGTCTGCTGATTCATAAAGCGCAAATCCGTTTGCCCGATTACTTGAATTTGCTGTGCAACATCATCGCGTTTCTCCTCAAATTTCGAGGCTGAAACAACCACTTCATTGGTATAAAAACTTTTTTCCGGAAGAGAAACAATCCACTTGGCCGCAGCAACTTCAAAATAACTCATTGTCACAGACTGGTAGCCTATCATGTGAAACTTGATCGAAGGATTGTCCTTAAAAGGTGTGATATCGACATTGCCGGATTGGTCTGTTGTAAGAGCGACTTCGGCACCGGCAGTAATCACAACGCCGGGTAGTTTTTCAAGTGTTACTTTATCGCGAACACTTATCATTTGTGCCTTCAAATTCGACACGGTGACAATGAATAAGAATAAAACGAGTATTTGTTTTTTCATCAGAAATCATTTTTTTTATTTCTAAAAGTCCATTTCAATTGAAGCACAAAGCACCAATAGAAATAGCGTGTTTTGAAATTTCGAAATTGCATTCCGGCAGTTCATGGGCCGAAACAATATTTAAAATTATTTTGAATTGACAGTGCGAAAAAAAATTCGCATCTACCGAACAAATGTCGGACTAGGCAGTAACATCCGGCGGATGAGGATCAACACCAAATTTGAATTGATTTGACATAACAAAATTCGTTGCCATGAATTCGATCAAGCAGATGTCGTCTATCCATGTGATCGATGGATTTTGAGAATGAAACAAGAGAACCTTTGTCATTTGAACATGATCACTGTCGCTTTCATGCGATCGTGAAGCCATATCTGATGCGGCCTTTTCGATTCGCTTTTCTTCAGCATCTGCAATGCAACGAATAGTCACGCGACCATTTTCAAAAACTTCACTGATAATATCAAAGGTTTCATCTTCTACTTTAAACTCATGTTTATCCGGCCGAATAAGAGAAAGTGTCTCTTCCGGAGAAAAAGTAAACGTTTTGACAGAACTGCTATCAACACCATTCAGAAGATTTCTTTCAAATTGTTTGGTAAGTGCATGATGCTGCATCTCAAAGAGAATGAGGCTAACAACGTTGATGTTCACAATAGAGAAAAACAAAACAACCCTTACGGCTAAACGAATTGATATCCGATAACTGGCTATTTTTCTCAATGATAACATCGGCGACAAACTTAGTCCGTTGTGTTCTCATTACAAAAGAATTAAATCCGCGCTAAGCTGAGCGAATTACCTTTGCAACTATTCAAAGGTCTTGGATTGTTATGAGCAAAAAAATCAAATCAGAGTTTATCAATAGAGAAATATCCTGGCTGGCATTCAATGAAAGAGTTCTTCAGGAAGCAGAAGATAATTCTGTTCCGCTCACAGAGCGCATGCGATTTTTGGGTATATACAGTAATAATCTCGATGAATTTTTCAAAGTTCGTGTAGCAACATTGCGTCGTGCCGCCGGACTTACTAAAAAACCAATTGACCCAATGGATTTCGACCCAAAGGAAACGTTGGCTCAAATTGATCAGATAGTTCTAAAACAAAAAGTTCAATTTGATATAGTGTATGCGCGACTGATTTCAGAATTTGAGTCGAAAGGCATCATCATTCTGAATGATAAAACGATAAAAAAGGAACATGTAAAATATGTACAGGAATACTTTGAAATTCAGCTTAAGCCTCATTTGATCCCGATCATTCTTACAAGCAAAATTCCGTTTCCACAGTTAAATGACAATCGCATTTATTTCGCGTTGGAATTACATCGTAAACCAAAAACACATGTAGATCAATTCGCATTGCTCGAGTTACCGGAAAAAATCAATCGATTTGTAATTATGCCGGAGGATGTGAATGGGAAAACCTATGTCATGTATGTCGATGATATCATCAGATTGCATATTCACAAATTATTCACGGCGCAGCAATACGACCGCATCTCGGCCTATGCGTTTCAAACTACACGTGATGCCGAACTTGACATTGATGACGATCTATCGAAAAGTTTCGTGGAAAAAATGTCAAGGAGCTTGAGAGAGCGCAAAAAAGGACAATATGTTAGAATCGCATATGACAGTCAAATCTCAATTGAGTTCATTGATTTCATACTCAAAAAAATAAAAAGTAAATCTTCTCAAAGTATCACTGCAATTGGTCGATATCACAGCAAAAAAGACTTGATGTCGTTTCCTGATTTCAATCGAAAAGAGTTGATTTATGAACCTTTACGTCGACTAAGTCATCCCGCAATCAGCAAAAACAAAAGCATGATTGACGCGATCAGATCCGGTGATATCATGCTTCATTTTCCATATCATGATTTCAACTACATCATCGATTTATTGCGTGAAGCATCTCAAGACAATCATGTGCGTACCATTCGAATTACGCTATACCGCGTTGCAAAAAATTCGCAAATTGTAAATGCACTTATCAATGCAGCAAGGAATGGCAAACGAGTAATCGCCGTGGTTGAGTTACAAGCGAGGTTTGATGAAGAAAACAACATCACCGTTTCAAACATGTTGCAAGAAGCCGGTGTAAGAGTAATTCCCGGTGTTCCGGGATTGAAAGTTCATAGTAAACTCATTCAAATCAGTCGAAAAGAAGGAACCAAAACAGTGAGATACACTCATGTCGGCACAGGTAATTTTCACGAAAAAACTTCTTTGGTTTACACAGACATTTCTCTATTGACAGCTCGTAAAGAAATAGGCAGTGAAGTGCGAAGACTTTTTGAATTTTTCGAAAATAATTTTCAAAGGATGGCACACAGACACTTGGTGGTGTCGCCCTTTGGAACGCGAAGAAAATTCACGGAGTTGATCAATAAGGAAATCGCACTTGCAGAAAAAGGAAAACAGGCATGGATCACCATTAAATTGAATAACCTGGTTGATGCAAGCATGATTCGAAAATTGTATGAAGCAAGTGAGGCCGGCGTGAAAATAAAGCTCATCATACGCGGAATCTGCTCTCTCATCCCTGGTATAAAAGGAAAGAGTGAAAACATCGAAGTCATTAGTATCGTAGGACGCTTCCTCGAACACAGCAGGGTCATCGTCTTTAGCAATGGAGGAAAACCACTCTATTTTATTTCAAGTGCCGATTGGATGGTGCGCAATATTGATCATCGAATTGAAGTAACGTGCCCTGTGTACGATGAAAAATTGAAAGACGAATTGCAGAAGTTTCTAGATATCCAATTGAGTCCAATGGCTAAGGCGCGGAATATCGAAAAGTCACTTAAGAACGCATATATAAATTCCCCTGACGACCCAAACTGTATGGATACACAACTTAAATTCTACTCGCAACTACAAGAAATGGGAAAAGCCAAAACAGAAACTAAAAAATCCAACATTTGAAATTTGCAGCAATCGACATAGGATCCAACGCCATCAGACTTCTCATTGAAGAGGTTCACATGGATGGCGATCAATATCACATTGAGAAAGTTTCATTGACACGCGTGCCGGTTAGGTTGGGCGACGATGTTTTTCAAACCGGTATTTTGTCGGAAAACAAAATCAAACAGCTCGTGAAAACGATGAGAGCATTTTGGTATCTTATGGATGTACATGGCATCGAAATATTCAGGGCTTGTGCGACATCTGCCATGAGAGAAGCGGCTAACAGGAAAGAAATATTAAAAAGGGTTGAGAAAGAAGCCAACATCCAGATAGAGATTTTAAGTGGAGACGATGAGGCCAATTTGATTTTCAAGAACTACTTCGCACAAAAATTGAATGATCAGGCGGACTATTTATATATAGATGTAGGCGGCGGAAGCACAGAACTAACAATCATCAAAAAAGGAAAAAGAATCAAAAGCCAGTCTTTCGATATTGGCACTGTAAGGATGCTTTCTTCAACAGTAAAAAAACCAGTATGGGAATCTGCCCGCAATTGGATTCAGTCAGCTAACTCGAAAAGTGACAAACTCACCGCAATTGGAACCGGTGGAAATATCAACTCAATTTTTAAAATTCAGGGAAAAAAGCAAAACGAATATTTGAAGATTAAGGAACTTGAAGACCAATATACAATGCTCAATTCGCACACAGTTGATCAACGAATAACAAAATTAAAGCTCAAGCCCGACAGGGCGGATGTGATTATTCCCGCATGCGAAATCTATTTACGACTCATGGGTTATGCCGCCATAAAAGAAATGATTGTTCCGAAGATTGGACTGGCAGATGGAATCATCCTTGATATTTTCAACAACTGGAAAAACGGTGTTGTTAAAAGTCGCGATGAATGAAATCCGTTCTCGGACTTCAGTCAGTATTTTCGCATGTGTATTCCTTAGGGTAAATGAAAACGTTAACTGTATTTCTATTCATGAAAAAAATCGCCATTATTCTTTTATTCACTGCAATTTTTTCGGTCGAAAGTTTTGGTCAGGTACTTGGAAATCCAATTTACAATTGGGATTTTGCGAATGGCATTCCTTCTAGTTGGATTGCGGGAATATCAAGCACAAACAATATTGCTCAATGGGAATATCGTGGCCCCAATACAGTTCCAGACTCTAATGTTGGAGCAAGAGGCTCTTGTTCTGGAATAGCGCAACCCCTTCAATCCGGTACCCGTGCCAATGGATTTGTAATATTTGATAGTAACTATTGGGACGATGCGGGAACGGCCTGCGGAACCGGATTCGGCACGGGCATAGATCCTGCTCCGCACACAGCCTGGCTCATCACAGAACCATTGGACCTTTCAACTCTCACAGGTGCCGTCCTCACATTTCAACAACAATACAGAGTTTTTCAGGGTTCCACAAAAGTTCAGATTTCTGTGGATGGCGGAATTATCTGGACGGATATCATCACGAACTCGGGGCCGCAATCACCAAATGTTGAATGGAAATCAGTAAACGTTTCATCTTACGTACAGGGCGAAACATCTGTTCGATTTAGATTCGTTTTTCAGGGAACATACTATTGGTGGTTACTTGACGACATTACTATTTATGAGCCAAATCAGAATGATGTTATGCTCAGCTCCAAGAGTTATACTTTGAATAGTGGTCCAAACTCGACTGCAGAATTGTTGGATCTTGAATATGACAGATATCCGTTGCTGATTATACCTCCTTTCAATTTCAGGGGAAAATGCACCAACGTGGGAGTTAATGCGCAGACAAATACAAACTTAAGAACGCGAATTGTTTTAGATGGAATTACTGAAACATTTAATTCGACCAGTATTCCTCTGACGGTGCCGGCCAACACGATTCAAAACATGAGTATTACTCCTGAATACACCAATCCTTCGACAATTGGAAATTACAAAATTTACTATTCACTGGAACAGGATCAAATAGATCAGACACCTGCAAATAATATTGATTCACTCGATTATTCCATCACGCAATACACATATGCGCGCGACGAGAAAAAAATGGTCAATACTTACACTCCATCAGCAACCTATGACCCTTATATTATGGAAGCAGGTTGCTTTTACCAGGCGTTTAAGCCGAACACCTTTTGTCACTCATTGCAAGTTGCCGTCGCAGAGGGTACGCAGATTGGAGCGGGATTGCGTGGATACATTTATAATCAGGCGATGGACACCATCCTAACGGTCACAGCAGATGCATACGTAAACGCCGCAAATCTCAACGCAGTTGGAGACGAGAAAATGATCACGCTACAAATGTTGTCGCCATTTCAGCTTGCAGTTGATAGTATTTATTTTGTTGCCTTAACTGAAATTGATTCCACACAAACTGTTGTGGTTGCGCGAAGTGGAATGAGTCCCGGTGAATCTTCCTTGATCAGATTTAAAGCCGTCAATGCCACATTCGTGAGCAGCACCATACCCATGGTTAGAATGAATATTTTCTCAGATATAGCGCAACCAGGTTGCAACGACGCAGGCGCTTCAAACTACAGTCCATTGGCATCCATCAATGATGGAAGTTGTTTGTACCCCGGCTGTAGCAATCCTGCAGCAGATAATTATGCTCCAACAGCAAATTTTGATGATGGCACTTGCGTTGTAGGCGGATGCCTAGATCCACTTGCTGCAAATTATAATTCAACTGTCAACTATGATAACGGCTCTTGCCTATATCCTGGCTGCACAGATCCGATTGCACTGAATTTCGACCCAAATTCCAACTTTGACAATGGTCAGTGCGAGTATCTCTATACCTCAATAAGTGTCAACACACTGACCGGCTGTGCTCCTTTGAATTTCACACTCCAGAACAACAACGAAATTGATGGAAATTCAGCATGCAACTACACTTTGAATGGAGACATTATCAATAGCCAATGCTCTGCGCAATTTGAATACACTATCGATTCACCAGGCTTATACGAGCTTGTGTATACATACAACTACAATAATGCCGTCGCTGACACAACGATACTCATTAATGTAATTGCCAATCCAGCCAGTCCAATCATTACATATGACAATGAAAATTATTTGCTAAGCTGTACAAATTGCGGAACCGATCAGTATTCATGGTTCTACGAAAACCAGGCTCTTTCCGTATCTCAAAATTCTAATTTAGACATAACTTCAAATGGTAATTTTGTCAATGGTAATTATTCGCTTTATCTTGAAAATCTTACCGGATGTGTGACATTGTCCGAGCCATTTTTGCTCTTACAGCCCTTGTTTGTTACCAATACAAATTCTGCATGTGCACCACTCACAATCACAGCTACTGATTTGTCCTTGTTACCATCCGGAACTTCATGTACTATTAATTTTGGAGATGGCCAGGGATCGCAGAATTTTCAGGGCGCTGTGCAACATGAATACACTGTTCCTGGAGAGTATCCGATTACAATGGAATGCACTTTATCTGGTGTTGTAGGAAATTACATAATTCCTGTGAACGTATTTCCGGTGATTTCTCCTATTCTCATACACAATGTCGAAGTGTCAACGGTGGAATGTACCAATTGCGATTTATTCGAAGAGGTGACATGGTTAATTGATGGAGCAACTATTATCGGATCTACTTCACAGCCCGATGATGGTGTTGTGTACAGCCTTACCGGAATTACTGCAAACGGATGTGGCGCTACAACAATGTTGGTGATGACATCAACCAACGACATAACAATGGATCAGGTTCAATTATTCCCAATACCGGCGAATGACGTTTTGCAGATTCTCACAAATTCGAAGAACACTTTTCAAATTCGCATTTACGATTCATTCGGGCGATTGCAGGAATTCAATTCGAAAAGTAGAGAAAACATGCTAGAAGTAAATACTTCACTATTCGCCAATGGCCTCTACATTTTCCAATTACAATCTGCGAATTCGACAAGTATGCATAAAGTTCTGGTTCAGCATTGATTTGTTAAGGCTGCTAATACGGTGTTAAATCGTGGCCAAACTTTTAGTTTTGTCAAAACATTTGCAGAAGAAATAAAAAAATCTACGACCGAGGATAAATTTCAATTGCTGTTAATGATTAGTTAACCACATTTCTAAATGAATCCTTTTGGCCCTAGATTTGAGTACAAAGAGTAAATTCAATTACAAAACAAGAAATTCAAGATGAAAAAAGTTCTCCTCTCGTTAGTTGTCATGTTCGGAATGATTTCCTACCTGGCGGCTCAAACACCAGGTCAAAGTGGTCCTGCAATCACTGTGGATAAAGAAGTTCATGACTACGGAGACGTTGTTTTCGGTGGAGATGGCAGCTGCGAATTCAAAGTAACCAACACCGGCAATGAAGACTTGATCATTAGCAAGTGCAAAGGTTCATGCGGATGCACAGTACCTAAATGCGATCCTAATCCTATAAAGGCCGGCGATACATCTATCATCACAGTGAAGTATGATACAAAGCGTCCTGGTCCTATCAACAAGTCTGTAACGATTAATTCGAATGCAGTAAATGAACCTGTTAAGGTGGTACGTATCAAAGGCAATGTTGGCGCCGATCCAAATGCAGCGCCAGCAGGTGCTCCAGAGAGGGCACCAGCCGGTGTTCCTTCAGGTGGTAACTAATTTGAAAAAGAAGAACAACAATAAACTAAAAGGTAAAAAGTATATTCCATGAAAAAAATCATTTTCACACTAGCCTTAGCTGTTACATCAGCAGTTGCAGTATTTGCACAACCAAAGGAACTCGTAAGTGGCCCGGCTATCAAACTCGATAAAGACACTCATGATTATGGTGAAGTTCAATTCGGTGGTGATGGCGAGTGCCAGTTCAAGGTAACGAATATCGGAACAGACATGCTCATCCTTACCAATTGCCAGGGATCATGCGGTTGCACCGTCCCGAAGTGCGATCCAAATCCAATCTTGCCTGGTGAATCATCTTTTATTCAGGTGAAATACGATACTAAGCGCCCAGGCCCTATCAGCAAAACGGTTACTATTAATTCGAATGCTGTAAATGAGCCAGTGAAAGTTGTAAGTATCAAAGGAAATGTAGGCGCTGATCCGTCATCAAATCCGGGAGGTGCTCCAGTGAAGGCTCCGGCTGGAGCTCCTGCAAAATAAGTCATTTCCGCTGATTCAATTCGGCTTCCAGTTATAAAATCCTGCAATTGCAGGATTTTTTTTTGATACCATTCCACTCGAAGATCTTTCGTAACAGTCAACAATTGATGATCAATTCAACATTGTGTACAAGTCTACAATAGTCGCCAATTGCCTTCTGCCATGTTGAGTTCAGCCCTGTATGAAAAAGCAAATCATTTCAGCTTGCTCACTTATTTTTCAGAATTATTCGCACAGTTCTAACGCAGTATTTCAACACAATCACATGCTACTATGTTACGCAAATCCACAATCGACAATTGTGGGTGCACATTACCTCGAATTTTTTGTGCTCAAAAACAACAGGTAAAATAGGTTCTGAAAATTTCTACCACCTACTTATTATTCAAAAAAGAGAAAGTATTTCATCATTCAATGATGACGACGCATTTATTCCACATTGTGTATTAGAACTATTTTATGGCAATGCGCGCGGATTTCTAAAATCCAGGTGATAGATCATTCACTTTCATCATACAAAAACGAATAAGAATTTTCTACCGCTTGTTTTGTGATTATTTGAAATCCTCAACTATCTCTATATCGACTGAGCAAAAAAAACAGGCTGAGCAAATGCCCAGCCTGTCAATACTCATTCGATTTGAAAAATTATCTGATCACTATGCGTGAAACAGATTTCCCATTCAATGTATTCACTTCAACAGTATATACACCAGCTGCGAAGTTTCCATCTACTCGGTAAATATTTGTATTCAGATTGCTCGTTGAAAATACGATTTCACCAATCATATTTCTTACAGACACCTGAGTCATTTTCTCAGCACCTTGAATCGTGAACATATCATGAGCAGGATTAGGATAAACGGAGAATACAGGAGCTTTTACTTCATCGACTGATACAACGAATTGTTGAACCTGCAGACAAAATTCACCTGTTGTCAAAGGATCATTAGGACTACCAAAACCTGTGTAGTTGTAACCATCAACAGCGATGTAGTAGGTAGTATTGTTTGCAGTATTCAACGCAACACCGGCCCAGTAAACTCCACCAGCAAAATCGATATCATCGTTGCATTCCACCGGAACAAGATTTCCGCAAGTACCGGAATAAACAATCATTTGAGTGTCGCCGGTACTGAAGGTCGAAGTACCGCCGCAGTTATCAGCAGCAATTACATAGTCTTGACCATCACCTTGAAAAGTAAACCAAACAGTATTGTCCACTTCCGGATTGGTACCGTCACCTACGCCAGCCAAATCATCAGTCCAGCAACCTGTAACATCAGCAACACTTACATCTCCACCTGTAGCACCAACATTGCTGTATGGCCCAGTTGACACTGTAGTATTTACAGCACCTGCGAATGCAGGATCAACATTAATTGCACCTGCGCAAAGATCATTTTCAGGACCTTGCACTTCACAAGGGCTACCAGGTAAGTTCAATGCACACATCATACGCGGAGCAGCATAACCCTGGATAGTATCCAGGTAAGCCATTCCTTTCGCCATAGTCATTCCAGGATTGGTTTGAAGACCGTTTGCGTTATTTGGATTACTAACATCCCACCATTCCCATGGAGCGCTGTCTGTTTCAGAACCGGCAGGGCGATTGAGCGGGTATAATCCAAAATATCCATTGTTAAACAGATTTGCCTGTTGTGTATATACATCATTCAAAGCATCTGCCGTTTGAAAAGATGAATTCAAATTAAGTCCGTTTGTATGCGCCAACTTCTGCACGTGAAAGCTTCCGCTAACCTCAACGACCGGCAATGGATTGCCCGGAATCGGAACGATAACTGTTCCTACATTATATGGAGCGAAAGGATCGGTCGGGGTATGAAAGGAGATCATTGGAATATCAGAAGCGGTTACCCAGGTGCTGTCACCACAAGCACCGCCCATGTTCACAGCCACATTAAATGATGAAGAATAACCAGGGTGGTTGATGTAACACAAAGTATCTCCATCATTTGGGTTGATACCAACAGATAAACCGTTCATATCGCCGTTCACTTGTTCCAAAACCATTGGCACGGGCACAAAATTTCCGGAACCTGCCGGAATTTCAAGAAGTCTGGTAAACTTGGGAATAGCAATATCAGCGTAAGCATTTATTGTTGCAGCAGCAAACGAAATATATCCTCCCGTTCCCTGACCCCATACCACGACACGATCCGGATCTATCCCATATGGATCATTCATTGTTGCTTCTGTCATGCGGAAATATCTGATAGCAGTTCTGCAATCCTGCACACCACGATATGCAGCATTGATAAGAGTGAAAACTCTTTCATCCTGCGTAGGAGCAACCGGATTCCAACCAAGGCGGTTATCACAAGAAGCAACCACATAACCCATCTTGGCTAAACGCGAGCACATTTCGACAACGTTTAAATCAGTACGAGTGCCGCTTGGAGAACCATTCTGCGGATGAGGCAAAAAGTTTCCTGTGTGGAAATAAAGAATAAGCGGACGATCCGTTTCAGTATCACCAGTTGGTGAATAGATGTCCATTTTCAATTCTTCAGGAACTGCTTCGTTTACTGCTGAGTAATAAAGCACAGTGGCATTCACGCCATAAGTAACGTTATTGGTAACAGTTACATCGGTAAAGATTTCTGAAAGGTACCTTTGTGCATTTGTCTGAATGCTACAAATCAGAACCAGCAGAATTGCTAGTGTAGAGATTCTCTTCATGGGATTTTGAATTTTAGTTTTCACTTATTTTGATTGTTACGAAATTACTCATTTAGCCCATTCATACAAAAGGGCGATATATGCGAGCCTGCCAATTTCAGGACCACCGTACGCTTCAATGTGCTTATTGCTTAAAAGATTTGAACATCCTATTTTGATATTTGTGTTTGCTTTTTTCAAAGTGTAGTTCAACTGTGCATCCACGACTATAAACGCCGGAACAGGACCGGTAAACTGAGGGGAACCTTCCCAAAAATACTTATCCACCCATTTGTAATTCACGGCATAACCCCAGGTATTGCCTGCTTTGCTTTTATACAGTTCACGAGCATTAAACCCGACATTGAATTTATGCAGCGGAGTATTGAATGCAGGAATAATAGGATCGTTTGCATCCGTTTTCGCAAGTTTGTTGTAGGAATAGTTGAAAACGAATGCGTGTTGTTTATAGAAATAATAATTTGCGCCAAAGTTTGCGCCTTGAGTGATGACCACATTGTCGGAGTTAGCGGAATATCGATAGGCTTTGATAGAAGAATAATTCACCGGCTGTCCAGTTGAATCGAATTGCGCATCGATCCCAATTTTAAAGCCTATGAAGTTTTCGTAATACGTAGTATAAACTGAAACATCTACAAAAATTTTCTCCAGAATAGTTCCTCTATATCCAACCTCGAGAGATCTGGCCTGTTCAGGTTTGATAGGCCCAATATCAAAATATCTGAGTGAAGCACTTTTTTGTGTTCTTCGCCACTCTTGAAAAGATTCAACAGTAATCAAACGACTCACTCCATCAAGGTTTCCGCGAAGAGTTGCGGGACCTACATTGAGATTCAAATATTGATCAGCGAGTGTTGGGTTTCGCAACGCACTTGAGAACGACAATCTAAAGAACTGATTTTTCTTTGGCGAGAAAACAGCGGACAACGCCGGCGATAAAACGGCATCAAAATTTTGATTTTTATCGACCCTCATTGTGGCATTGACCGCGAGTTTGTCTTCAACAAATTTTTTCTCGGCACCCACATACAAACCGTATTGATAATTGGTGATTGGATTTCGCTTGTATGAAGTATCAGGACCTAAATCCGTTTGGGTAATAATTTTACTAAGCGTATCGGAAAAAATTGTCCCCTCTGAATTGGGAGTGTATAGTCGACCGCTGAACCCTGCTCTCAACTCATCCAGTTTATTAAACGACCATTTGTATTCACCTTGAACATTGTATAGTGCAGACTTATCGAAAAACCTCGTGCCGCCCTCACCTTCATTGTTCTTTTTAGAAGTGATTCTGTCGAAGCTCTGCTGAAATCGTGTTGAACCCGGTTGAAAATAACCAAGCGTATCAATAGGAAGATTAGCATTGCCGTTGTTAGTCAACTGTTCAACCTGGTTATGCCATACCGCGAGAGAATCGCTATAAGTGTTCATCCATTCCGCATTGCTGTAGGGCAAATAGAACTGTTCATAGTTCGGATCAACAACCGGTCCCGGCCAATTCGGATTCAGTTGAAGATTTGGATAACCAAGCGCATTCATTTTTGGAATAATTTCCAATTGCCAATACTTGACATACACTGAAGCCCAATTCTCATTTGATCTCGCTTCGTTTTGAAGTTTCAGTGCTGTAAAATATGGGTCATAACTATTACCGGCATTTTCATGTGTTGCATAAAATCTGAGGAAGTATTTGTCTTGCTTTCGGAATTCGAGTCGATTTTGCATAAAGAAAATATCACGCAAACTGAACCTGTTGTCACCTTGATAAACCGTGGTGCCTTTACCCATATTGAATTGGGCAATCAATTCAGGTGACTCGTAATCCATCTCCGGTTTTAGACGTAGATGCAGTGCTGCATTGAACTTGAGATTCTCTGTTTTATAATTCACCAGATCTTCCTCGCGATAACCTGTCCGATAAAATGTCCCCAGACCACGATAAGTAGTCGAGAATCCACCAACAGTTGAATAATTATTCGCTCCAAAGTATTCGTCACCATACTTATTTACGGCGTCAAATCGACCCGGATTGGTTGCATCATTAGCCCCCCCATAAATCGGTGAATAGTTGTTGGCGCGCCAATCATCCGCTTTCAGATAAAGCATATTGATTTTGTAAGCGAGGAATGCCTGATCCTTTTTGTTTTTGAAAACATCTGCCCAACGAACGATAGGCTGCACAAGATTTCGCTCACCCACTTTCAGATTGACACTTAAACCTGGTGAAAGAAATGGATTTTTCGTTTCGATATTGATTACACCATTGAATGCGCCCGGTCCGTAGTATGCGCCACTTGCACCTTGCACTATGTCCACGCTTTTTACATCTAGATCCGGAGCACCGAGAAAATTGCCGAGCGAAAAATTCAATCCGGGTGATTGATTGTCGACACCATCAATCAATTGCAAAACACGCACTGGAGAAGTGCTATTGAAACCGCGTGTATTGATAACGCGAAACGCAAGACTGGCGGAAGCCATATCCACGCCTTTGAGCGCTGCGAGTCCTTCGTAAAAATTTCCTGTAGGAACTTCTTTGATAGCAATCGCATCCATGTTTTCCACGGAGAGAGGCGATTTTTTTTGCTTTTCGAGAATACGATCACTCGAAATGGTGACTTCGTTCAACACTCTTTCCGCGATGACAAATTTTATGGTGATTTTTTTATCTGTTGAAGAAATGAGAATGTCTTGCTGAGTATATCCAAGAAGGCGAATTGAAATCGTCACAGGCAATTTGTCAACTTTCAGTGAGAACTCGCCATCAAAGTCCGTGGTGGTGCCATTAGAAGTGCCTGCTTCGCCAACGACCACTGCAAATAAAGGATCGCCGGAATCAGCATCTACAATACGGCCCTTGATTGTTTGCGCTTCGAAACAACAAGGAAACAAAACACCCAGTAAGGTAACAAGAGAGAATAAAAGCCTCATCAGATCATGCAGGTTTTAGCGAAAATAGCGATTCGCTTCATGAGAAAAACAAATGTGATATTTATTTCTCAGCACTGTTTCCACGTGCTAAAGAAATTTTTGCGGATTGACTTCGGCCAACATTTCCAAAACAGCATCATAAATTTCTTCAGCGTTTGGTTTGCTGAAGTAATCACCATCTGTGCCGTAAGCAGGCAAATGAGGCTTAGCAGAAATTGTTCGCGGTTGGCTATCTAGAAATTTGTATGCACCTTGTCGATTCAAAATCTCATCAAGCATAAAAGCTGAAGCCCCCCCCGGAACATCTTCATCCACAATAAGTACCCTGCTTGTTTTCTTCACGGAATCGGCAATAATATGATGAACGTCGAAAGGAAGCAACGTGCGTATATCAATCAACTCAACTGAGATACTTGCTTCTTCGAGTAACGGAAGCACTTGATTACAAACATTGAAAGTAGAACCATAAGAAACGATGGTGATGTCATTTCCTTCTTTCACTATTTCCGGAATACCGAGGGGTATTCTGAATTCACCGATATTGGAAGGCATTGGCTCTTTACTTCTGTAACCGTTGAGGCATTCCACGACAATCGCAGGCTCATCACCTTGCAGCAAAGTATTGTACATGCCGGCAGCTTGCGTCATATTGCGAGGCACACAAACATGCATGCCACGCACACTGTTGATGATAGATCCCATGGGGCTTCCTGCGTGCCATACACCTTCCAGACGATGACCACGCGTAGAAATTATGAGCGGTGCTTTTTGCCCACCGTTCGTTCTGTATTGCACACTTGCGAGATCATCACGTAAAATCTGTAGTGCATAAAATAGATAATCCAGATATTGAATTTCCGCAATCGGACGAAGACCGCGCATAGCCATACCTATCCCCTGTCCAATGATTGTAGCTTCACGGATTCCTGTATCACTCACACGCAATTCACCATACTTCTCCTGCAAGCCTTCGCAAGTTTGATTCACGCCACCAATCTTACCGACGTCTTCACCAAATATTAAAGTTTCGGGTCTATTTTTCAAAACGTAATCCCAATTCTCACGAATGATGATTCTGCCATCAACTTGCTCAGCGTTCGCATCGTAAACTGGATCAATCGGCGCAACTTTCATAGCAGAAAATTCCGACTCACTGTACAAGTTAGCACTGTATCTTTTCTCGCAATTCTTCAAGAGAGCATCCATCCAGTTCCTCAGGTGTGCGCTGGAGGCGGAAGATTTATCCTTGGTAATACGCAGAGCAGTTTTAACTGCAATCACAATGTCCTTTCGAATGGGTTCAACTATTTTCTTCAGGTCACCAGCTAGGATCGCTATTTCATTTTGAGCACTTGCGTTGGCATGATTCTGCAACTCGGCAATAGCATGATGAACGTCATTGTCGATGTCAGCTCTAAATGCCGCCCAGGCTTCCTTTTGTTCGCGTCGAACAAATGATTTCGCTTCTTCACGTATCTCATCCAATTCGCGATCATTGGCAGCGCCATCCATCATGATAAACTTTTTCAATTGAACGATGCAATCATACTCGTCATACCACGATAGCAATTCCTTCGACTTGTATCGCTCATGCGAACCACTTGTTGAATGACCTTGTGGTTGCGTAATTTCATCTACATGGACAAGAACCGGAATGTGATGCTCACGACTGTATGAAACGGCTTTCTCATACGTCATGAGAAGTTCAGGATAATTCCAACCTTTAACTTTAAATATTTTGATACCGTTTGTAGTAGTCGTTTTCTCAAATCCTTTCAGCGCTTCGGAAATACTTTCCTTCACCGTTTGATATTTTTTTGGAACACTGATTCCCCAGCCATCGTCCCAAACGCTCATACACATGGGTACACCAAGGACAGCAGCGGCATTCATGCTTTCCCAAAAAAGACCTTCAGAAGTAGAGGCATCACCAATAGTTCCAAACGCTACTTCATTACCACCATTGCTAAAATTCGTCCATGACTTCAAGTCCTTATTGTTACGAAAAATCCGCGACGCTTGGGCAAGTCCGAGAAGACGTGGCATCTGACCGGCGGTAGGAGAAATATCAGCTGAAGAATTTTTCAGATTGGCGACATCCTTCCAACTGCCATCATTGTTTAGAAAGCGTGTTGCATAATGTCCGCCCATTTGTCTTCCACCGCTGGCAGGCTCAAGCGCAACATCCGTGTGCCCGTATAGTGCGGCGAAATATTGACGAACAGTAAGCTGATCGATGGCCATCATGAAAGTTTGGTCGCGGTAATAACCACTTCTCCAATCTCCATTTTTAAATTGTTTGGCCATGGCAATTTGCGCCACTTCTTTTCCGTCACCAAAAATTCCGAATTTGGCTTTACCTGTTAGCACTTCTTTTCTACCAAGAAGGGAAGCTTCACGTGACACACAAGCGAGCCGATAATCGTCGAGCAAGCGCTGACGTATCTTCTCTTCGGTCATGATGAATGCGGGGGTTTCAAACGAATTGGACATGGTGCGAAGATAATGATTGGGATTCAAGAAATAATGGTGAAGCACCGAAAAAAAAGAGTATTCAATGCAGAATTCACATTAAAGCTCAATCAAAATTTCGCGAAGCCATATCGTAGAATTGCGAATCGAAACTTGTATGCGGAGGAGAATTATTTGGTCATTGCTGTCGCAATTCTTGCAGCCAATGCCGCATTGTTGAGTACAAGCGCTTTGTTTGCTATCTGACTTTTGCCTTGGGTTATCTCATTGAGTTTTCGCAAAAGAAAAGGAGTGAGTTCTTTTCCTGTCACGCCATGTCTGGCGGCTTCATCAATGGCAGCATTCACAGCCACATCCATCACTTTTTCATCCAAGGAAAATTCTTCCTGAATCGGATTTGCGATGAGGACACCACCATTGAGATTCAGATTCCATTTTGCGTTGAGCGCATTGGCGATCTCGCGCGGAGTATCGAGGCGCATGTTTAGTTTCAATGAAGAAGTTCTTGAGTAGAAAGCGGGAAACACGTCGGTGCAATAGCCGATTACGGGCACGCCCTGTGTTTCGAGATACTCCAGGGTTTTTGGCAAATCGAGGATAGCTTTTGCACCGGCGCTCACCACCGCCACATTGGTTCTTGCGAATTCCAGAAGATCAGCAGAAATATCAAAAGTAGATTCTGCGAAACGATGTACACCGCCTATACCACCAGTTGCGAATATTCGTATGCCACCCATTTCGGCCAGGATCATGGTGCCGGCAACGGTAGTTGCTCCATCCTTCTTCGCCCCAATCACAAAAGGCAAATCTCTTCTGCTGCATTTCACTACATCTTTCCGCGAAGCAAATGATTCGAGCTGATCATCATCGAGTCCAATGTGAATCTGCCCTTTGAGAATTGCTATTGTGGCGGGGATTGCGCCATTGTCACGAACCGTTTTCTCGACTTCACGTGCTACTTCCAGGTTTTGCGGAAAAGGCATACCATGAGAAATAATCGTGCTTTCGAGCGCAACAATTGGTTGACCGTTGTTACGGGCAACGATCACTTCTTCAGAAAAATTTATGTTTGTCAATCGTTAAAGGTTTTCAATCCATATCACTTTGAAAACGCATGTTTTCAAGTACTCCGAGGTAAGTATGAATCAAGTTTTTCACTGCAGGAGAAGCATTTGAGTTGTTGTTCTGCTTGATCAAAGTAATATTCTCCAGAATGATTTCTTCCGGAACAGGCATTTCCAGACTCTCAAGCAATGTGAGACATTCCAAAGTTTCCTCCAAATTGCCTTCGAGGGCAATCGAAGTTATTTGAGATAGATTCTCAACAGGTCTCAAATCCGAGCTCCACATAAACATGATGATATCACGTCTGATATGCTTCATATCCGGATTCTTCAAAGCATCGAGAAAGTATTGTTCCACATTTGACACTTTGAGCGTACTAAGCATCTCCCCTACTTCCTTCTTCATGTCTACGTTGCCATCAGAAGCATAAAACGCAATGAGCGGCTCCACCAGAGTTGCGTTGCCTTCATCTCGACACCGATGTATTGCGCGGAGCACAATTGCCTCGTCGCTGCTGAATAGATCACTTCGAATCTCCCCAGCAATTTTGTCCTTTTTCTTTGTAGTCATAAACACTTATTAGAGACCGTAAAATTAAGATGAAGTCAAAAACAAGTAATTTTCGAGTAGATGAGGCAACTTCGGCAAATTCTCACTAGTCTTGTAACATATTCAACAACACATTATAATGAATCGATTTAAAACATTATTGGCGCTAATATTCATCGCAATTGGAGGCAGTTTATCAGCGCAGATAGTCAACAGCAATGGAGTGATAGCTGTTACCATCCATCACGAAACGACCAGATTGGGATTGTCAGAATTGCGCACACAGTTGCTCGCTGAGGGCATTGATTTCAGATATATACCGAAGTTTGACAACAATTTACAACTCACAGATATTGAGTTTACAATTAGTGCGAATAATGGACAATTGACAGGATCCGGTGCACACCACATGATGATCAACACTTCTGCAGCATTGATATTTCATGTAAACAAAACAGCCGGAACATTCACCGTTGAATCACACGGTGATCGTCAGAAACAGTAAAAAAGTTTGAACTATCGAAAGCTGCTTCTTAAAGAGGCGGCTTTTTTTTTCTTTGCAAAGTGAATCACCCGACTATATCGAACCGATCAACCGGACGATCTCATCCAGTTTCGTTTTAACCAAATCAGAATGCCTTGCGATATCGGTATTCATAGGCTTGTGTTCAATGAATTTAACAAGAGGCTCAAGCTTCGGAAGGAGCTCTTTTGTGCGCCGGTCGAAACACCAATGCGCCAATTTCTGCCAGATATAGTCTATAGCGGTTGCATTCGGATGAAGCATATCTGAATTGTAGAATCTGTAATCCCGCAGATCATCCATCACCAATTCATAGGACGGGAAATAATGAACATTCTTGAATTCCACACAAAGCGCATTCACCGCGATCAGCAAATTGGCCTTTGATAATTGATTCTCTGAAAACCCATCTCGCCAGTGTCGAACAGGACTGACTGTCAGAACAATTTGCAACTTGTCGTTAAGGACAAATAATTTCTTTAAGAGATCCCGCCATCTATGTTCAATTTCCTGATGAGACATGAGACTTTTATCGAAATCACTTCCCGGTAATTTGTGACAATTGGCAACAACACCACTTGATTTTTTCAAACGATAAATCCATGCGCTGCCAAAAGTAACAAACAACAATTTCGCATTTCGCAACTGCTGCGAAGCATCACGAATAGAAGAATTTATCGTTTCCAGCACTACATCACTTGAAGCATGATTGAATCTGCCGTGATGATGTATACTGTGAAAAACGTTGTTATGAAAACCGAGATCACTTTCGGAATAAATATTCACATTGATCAAATCATCAAGAGAATAAGCAAGCGATTCAGGATTGAAGATGATGCCATGAGAATTGATATTCACATTAAATCTCATCCTTTGAAACAGAGCGCCAATATTTTCAGAAAAACAAGAACCATTGAGCATGATTCCATCCTGATGATTGATGGTAAAATCAGTTGTGTGCGGATGTATTTCCGTTCTAAAAGAATTCAATATGTTGTTCTATTTTTTGAAATCCATTGAAGCAATAAGATCGCTGATTACAATAGAAGAACACTTGAAATGACCCTTCGGACAAGCTTTGTATCCATGCAATCCGCAAGGACGGCAATCGAGTAATTCACGTGTTTCAACTACAAAAGAAATATCAGAAAGAGGACCGAAACCAAACTCAGGAATTGTACTACAAAAAACCGCAGTTACAGGAGCGTTCATGGCAGAACAGAGGTGCATTGGCGCGCTGTCGCCAGTATAATTCATCGCCGCGCTTTTCATGAGCGCTGCAGATTGCAGCAGTGATAATTCACCGGCAAGATTCTGAACATTTCCACCGGCCGATTTAATTTCATCACAGAGTTCGTAATCACCCGGCGCACCCAGGAGAAAAATTTTGGACTCAGAAATTTGAGCGATAAGTTGTTTCCAGACTGAAGCAGGAACCTGTTTGGTAAACCAAACAGATGCAGGACTGATAGTGATGAATGGAGAGATTGTGAATGGCATTACTTTATCAAAGTCATCATTCGAAGGATACAATTTGGGTTTCGTCAAACTATCATCAGTAAAGTGCGCAATCGTTTGCACACATCGCTCCACTTCATGCATAGCGGGAATTGATTTGCTCCCAATCTTATGCGCGATACTTTTTGTGAAAAGAAAAGAAAGAGGATTTTTGTCGAAGCCTATTTTTTCCGTGGCTCCTGAAAATCCAGTGAGAAAACCCGAAGCACCGAACCTCTGCAAGTTGATCACATAATCATACTTCGACTTTCTGATTTGTTTGAGTAACATCAAAAGACCGCTGTACTTTTTATTTTTCTTATCCCAAACAAGACAATTGGCGACAAATGGATGATTCATCATCAACGATTCATTGCCCTTGCGCACGAGGAAATCAAGCTGGGCATCGGGGAAATGCTCGTGCAGTTTCTCGAGCACGGCAGTAGCGAGAATGACATCACCGATGAAAGCGGTTTGTATGACGAGAATTTTTTTCAGTAATCAGATATTATGCAGCGATGTTAAAGTCGCGCAGTGCGTCGTTGAGCGAAGTTTTTAGATCTGTGCTTGCTTTTCTTTTACCAATGATTAGCGCGCAAGGCACCTGATAATCACCGGCCGGAAAAGACTTTGTATAACTACCGGGAATCACGACAGATCTTTCAGGAATTTCACCTGCCAAAATCACAGGTTCAGCGCCGGTAACATCAATAATTTTTGTGCTTTTCGTAAGCACCACATTGGCTCCGAGCACTGCCTCCTTTCTTACGCGCACTCCTTCAACTACAATACAGCGAGAACCAACAAAACAACCATCTTCAATTATTACCGGAGACGCCTGAAGAGGTTCAAGCACACCACCAATTCCAACACCGCCACTCAGGTGCACATTTTTACCAATTTGCGCACAGCTCCCAACAGTTGCCCACGTGTCGACCATCGTTCCTGAATCCACGTACGCACCAATATTGACGTAGCCAGGCATCATGATTACACCTGATGCGAGATATGCACCATAACGTGCAATTGCGTGCGGCACAACGCGCACACCCAAACTCTTGTAGTCGCGTTTCAATTCCATTTTATCATAAAATTCCATGGGTCCTGCTTCCATCACCTTCATTTCCTGAATCGGGAAATAGAGAATCACAGCTTTCTTCACCCATTCATTCACTTGCCACTCATCACCCGCGGGTTGTGCCACACGGAGACGACCTTTGTCAAGTTCTTCAATAACAAATCTTATTGCATCACGCGTAGTTTCATCACTTAGCAAGACGCGATTATCCCAAGCGGCGTTGATTAAAATTTCCGGATTATTCATAATAGAATTTCAAGTAAAAATAAAAGGTGCATCTTCACCCAATCAAATTAACACATGCCGAAAGTAATTGCATTGGACTACGGAACAAAACGGACAGGCGTTGCAATGTCTGATGACAGACAAATTATTGGATCGCCTCTGGATACAATTCCGACCAATGACATCTTCACATTCCTCACGAAATTATTTTTGAAGGAGCAAATTGAAGTCATTGTTTTGGGTGAAGCTAAACGATTGAATGGACAAGAATCCGACATTACGCTTTTACAGACTGCATTTGCCAGCAAGTTGCAGAGTCAATTTCCCAATAAGAAAATAGTTCGTATCAACGAGATGTTTACGAGCAGTATGGCTTTGCAGACATTGATTACAGGTGGATTCAAAAAATCTGAGCGAAGCAATAAAGAGAATCTGGATAAGATCAGTGCAGCGATTATTTTGCAGAGTTATCTGGATCAACCCAAGAAATAAACATCCAACCTAGCTTTTTCGCACGGGTAATTCAAAGACATGCAGTTCATTTTTCAGCGGGTTGAATTGCGATATTAGTTCGCCGATCAGATCACCATCGAATTGCGTACTGTACTGAAATAAATTATCATGGCGCTCCTGTAATACACCCTCCGGAAAAATTTCGATTAGCAGTTTTTCGAGTTGTTTCAGTTTCACTTCTTCCTTTGTCTTCAGCGCGCGAATCATTTTCTTTTCAAGGTGCTCGAGCATTCCAATAATTTTCCTGGCATCCGCGCCAACAGATGTTTCTAAAGTCGAGTCAACGGTTTTCACTTTTTCAGCAACCACAGACATCAACAATTCCAGATTTGATTTTTCCTCGGCCAACGACACATCATCACCACCCACAATTCGCTTTTGAATAGTGTGTTCGTCCTCAAATAACTCATCAAAACTCAAATTCAGCTTCATTAGGAGAGAAGATGCCTTTTCGCTCAAAAGAATTGCGCTATCTCGCAAAAGCAACTTTGGAAATTTCACGTTGTGCGCATCGAAAGTTGACTTGAGTTGAAGCCAATATGCCAATTCTCCCGGACCGCCGATGTAGGCGAGATTGGGTAAGATGCATTCCTGATATAGAGGGCGTAAGAGGACATTCGGACTAAATTTTTCCGGATGATCCTGCAAAAGAGCAATCAATTCAGTTTGATTCCATCGAATATCTGTATTTAGAACTGACCAGCTATCATCCTCTGATTTAACAATGCGCTCTCTCATTCCTTCATTCAAATAAAATAGATTGATCGCGCGTGGATTTACAGTTGGTTTATATCCTAACTGACTCAACTTTTCGTTCGTCTCGGTGACTGCGTTGAAAGACGTGCACAATAGAAGTTCAGATTTTAAGATATCAATAAACTCCGCCTTGAGAGAGCGGTGATTTGCATCTACGATCACAAGTCCGTATTGACCAAAAAGTGCATTCACAAGGTATCTTGTAGCATCGGCGAGGTTTTCGAGTTTGTAAGCATTATGAATGATATTGAGAATGTCGTTTTTATCTGAATCAATTTTCAGTATTGTTTCTAACGATTGCAATGTTGAACTTAAAGACTCCAAAGAGAGTTCGCCAACGGCGCCCTTGCGTTGCGTCTGCCATTCAATTTTTTCATCGTAAAGAAAAGCGTGATTTACTTCTTCAAAATCGTGATCTTCAGTTGCCATCCAAAAAACAGGAACGAAGTGTAATTCCCGATTGGTCTCAGATAGAATTTGGGCAAGTTTTATGGTACTGGCGATTTTGTAAATAAAGTATAAAGGACCAGTCAGAAGACACAATTGATGGCCGGTAGAAACGGTGAAAGTTTTATTGCCAAGAAAAGAATCAATGTTGGCATTTACACTTTGGTGAACAGTAATTTTTCGGTATTGCTGATGCAAAACATCGACAAGAACATTCCTTTTGCTCAAAGAAAAATTCATTGAACCGGCGTCGTGAATCAATTCCAATTCAGAAACACTTCCATTGAAGAATGGCGTCAATTTCTTCTCCTGATTGAGATAATCACAAACCAGCACATCCGGTTTCAACAGATTGACAACATCAAAAGATTTCACATTCATACAATGCGAAAGTAAAGCAGTGAAGAAGATTTATCGGACGAGGTTGATGATACCCTTTGTTTCCACCATGCGAGCACGATGCTGGTCATCCATTTCGACATAGGTGATTTGCCATACATAGCTGCCATTTTCGCAAGCCACACCGCCGAAAGTGCCATCCCATCCTTTTGTTTCATCGGTGGTGAAGAATACGCGTCCACCCCACTTATTGAATACTTCAAAATCCCATTCTTTGATTGAATTTGGGATAGGTTTGAATAAGTCATTGTTACCATCACCGTCAGGAGTGAAAGTATTAGGGATGAAGAAAGGTTCATCGACGCCGGGAATTGCAGTTGGCTGAACAACCGGAGTCGGTTTACTTATAGAAGTATCTTTGATGTCGGCCTCGTGGTGAAAATCGTCATCAATTTTATCCATAATAAATCCATCCAGGAAATAATATGCGAACTGCGGATCAGCACCTTCCATAATGGTTATCTGCTTATCGTCATCATTGCCGAAAAGGCCAAATGTGAGATGAGTGTATGCTTGCGTCGCAGTGAATACAAAATTGTAAACGCGCCACTCAGTAGTATAAAGAACCGATTCAATTTTTAATTGTGGCTCAGCAAAAATTGGATTCTGTCCGGTTTGAATAGCCGGGCCTATGGAGAATAAAAGTCCCAACTGATCTACACCAATTCCAGCCATTGAAGTTGTCGTTTTCTCACCGTTAGTAATTTTAAATCCAACCATGTATTTCTGCCCAACAACCAGCGGCGTCATCAATTCTGTAGAAATATATTCTCTGACGTTAGTATTTTGTTTACCACAGACAATCAGACCCACAAGGGCATTCCCATTGTAAGGTTGAACAACTGCAAATGGCGTTTCGGGTAAATTCGTTTGAACAGTTCCGTTGATGTGGTAATAGTCCGGTGATGAAATAAAGCTTCCGGCATTGTCCCATCCTTCGATTACTTGCCACTGGCCCATATTCACGGGAATGGAAGTGTTCTGCTCGAAACTTCCATTGCTAATCTGAGCCTCTGTGCACACAGAAGTGAAAAGAATCAATATACTTAAAAATCGGAATTGCACGCTAATTCATTTTCGAGTGACCAAAGTACGACAGATTCCAAAAAATTCAATGAAATAAAACCGTACTTCCTGACAGAGACTCAACAATTATTGGATTCGTTGTCCACTAGTTCGAGTCTGTTTTCAAATCATAGATGCAATTTTACAAAGGCGGAAATTGAAAATGACTTGATATCCACATAAAAGAGGGAGCTCTGATTGAAAGAAGTTGAAGGCAATACAGCATTCAGTGCAAGCCCTACACTGAAATATGATCCGCTGCTTTCTGTTCGTTTTTCTATCACTCTTTCGGCACCAAAACCGAAAGCAGGTCGAAGCATATTTCTTGGAACAAAATCATTAGCGCGTTGCTTCAAAAACTCACCTGAGCTATTCACAAGGTAATTGTCGAATGCCGGAGTTGATGACTTCAGCACATATCTTTTGATGATACCAGCTTCCGCATAAAATGTCCAGAGAGACTTTTGCGGAGTCCATGCACCATGCAATTTCAACGGCACGTCCAGAATAGAATAGTTGATCAGGTTTCTATGAATTGGGATAATAGCTGTATCCAATTCGCCAATGGGTCCAGGAGCGAAAATATCGAAGTAGTCGAGGTATAATTCGTTGTCGGTAAACCTCAACAATATCAAGCTATCCCGAACTAAAGAATCCTCATCAATCGAGGCTGTTTGAAATTTCACATTGTTGTATCCGATGCCGCTATGAATTTCTAGATTGCACATACCATTGAGTGCTGGAAATTTCCAGACGCGTATTGCAAAATCAATCGATGAAGTGAAGTTGGACTGAACCGACACCTTGTTCTCCACAAAATTATTGAGTGGAACAAAATCAGAAGTTGAGGTGCCGAATGTGGCAGTAGTTGCGTTCATGCCAACGTGCAGAGCAGCGCTGAAAAGATGCAGAGGAATAGGTTTTAACCGAACATCTTTCCGCTTGTCATCGACAAGCGAATCAACATTTGTCTTCACATATTCCTTCTCGATGAATATGGTTTCGCCATCGATAATGATGGTATCTGGAAATGCGAGAACATCACATTTCAATCGGTGTGAAAAATCGTTTGAGAGAACTGACACAGGCAACAAAAGAAAAAGCAACACTGCATATACAGCGTTGCCTTTCATTTTTGGTTTCACACCTGAGTTCAAGATTATCCGGGATTTGTAATTCCGGCTAAATTACTTTAGTGTGTATCTTAAGACTTATGGTCATTCCTTTTTTTCGTTCTGATCAACAATAACAGGCGTTATTAAGCCCTTCTTTCCTCTTGGCTTTTCGACGCTGTTCTTGACCTCAACTACCACTGCTTCAACACCAACTTCGTCAGCTCCGCTGATGACAGATTTGTTGGCAGATTCAGCAGAAGCTGTAATCAACTCGTCCTTCGGTGCTACTTTGTTTTTTAGATTGGCTGATGACCCGGCTTCGCAGGATTTCGCAGCGGCAACTGCCGTCTTGCAAGCGGCTGAATTTTCATTCTTTTTCGAACAGCAGCTGCTATAGTTGACAGCGTTTGCGCATGTAGTCGATTCCGCAGAAATTTGGTTTGAAACCGGCATTACAACAAACTCGGGCGAGCTGTTTTTGACAGGCATTTCTGCGGAAGCCGAACTTCCGTAATAATTCATTGCAAGCGCCCCGCCACCTGCCAGCATCAGCAACAAGTACCACATATTAAAGCGGGTAACGCTGAGTGTTGTGAACTTACTCCACCAAAACTTGCGTCGCATACCGAGGTAAACGTTATCGGCAACAGCCGGCGCATAATGATCCATCGTAGACTTTACCTGTGAAAAAAATCTCTCGTCACTCATCGTACTGGTATTTTGATTTTACTGATAGCTTCTAATTCCTTCTGTAAATATGTCTTTGCTCTTGAAAGTTGCGATTTCGATGTATTGACATCAATCCCCAACATGTCTCCAATTTCTTTATGCATAAAACCTTCCACCACATAAAGATTGAACACTGTTTTATATCCCGGTGGAAGCTTTTGAATACAGCCCATCATTTCTTCGGCTGTGAATTCCAGGTCTTGCACCATCATTGGTTCATCCTTCATCCTCACTACGTCATCAATATCATCTTGATAAGCGTGTTTGAGATTCTTTCTGTAATTTGTGATAGAGGTATTCACTGCAATCCTTCTCAGCCACCCTTCAAAACTTCCGTCGTTGTGATACGTGTGTATGTTATTATAAATCTTCACAAACACATCCTGTAAAACGTCTTCTGCTTCCATTCTGTTCTTGGTATATCTCAAACAGATACCAAAGAGCAACGAAGAAAACTTCTTGTACAGCTTATCCTGAGCGATACGCTCGCCGCGGACACAGCCATCAATGATTTCCCGGAATTCATCCATCACATTAACAAAACAATTATTTAAGACGATTGGTTGCACGGTCATTTTCAAATTCTAGAATGCGCCGTCAAGTGGAAAGTTACTTCTATAATTCCTTCGCATTCATAATTTTACAAAAAATATCGGTATTCCTTACGGCCACTTTTCTAACTGACTGGAAATTAGAATCCAATTAATTTTCGAGTGACTCCCTTCAAATCATTCCAATGCATGAAAAGTAGTCATTCTTTAGGAATGGCGCCTTAGGCTACGAGCCACATCGTGGTAATCGAGGAAATAGATCAGTTTCACGCTATAGCTGTTTGTTTGCGGGAGCGAGGTTACGAACGAAAGGTCATCGTACAACCCCGCAGGCACCACATTTGAAGAGTGGTTAATCGCATTTTTCCAGACAAAACTCAGTTGGCTACCCGGTTTAAAAATCCAGGTGTAGATCATATCAATGGTAAAAGAATTAAAACTTTGGTTGTCTGCGATTTCAGAAGTTTCTCCTAGATAACCATCATCCAGCAGACTATTGAAGGCATGGAATCTTGTAAAGCCCCAGTAATGACGTACTCTGGTCATCAAAGTCATAACAGGGTTGAAGGCGTAATTAACGGTGAGGACATTTGTATGTGAAATGACATCACGTTGACCGAAAAGAGGCTTTGTTCTCTGAGCATCTTCAAACTTAAAAGCGTATCCAATATCGTTGATGTGACTTTGGTAACTGTATACATAGGTGACGAATAGGTGATCGCTGAATCTCAGTCGTGGTGCAATTCTCCAGTTAAAACTGTATCGGCCTGCATTTTCATAATCCCCAAAATAAATGGAAGCATCAATGGCTACCTTCTTTCTATAATCACTGCTGAACCAGGTCCCGTAACGCGTGTAGGTATACGTCCTGAAATATCTGCCACCTACTCTGGGTTCGAAATAATCATAACCTCTCACAGGGACAGAAATAAAATCATAACCATAGGTGTTGAATTTTCTGGTATTGATTCCACCGTTGAGGCTCATTTCGAATCCTGTGAACACGTCCGGTTTATAGAGTTTGTTGTAATTGAAAGACAGATTGGCCCAGAAATTATTGAATCGTCCAAATGGCTCATAGATGTTATATGACTGAGTGAAATTGTAGCGAGCGCTGTTATTTGCCTGCAGAAAACCCAGATCGGTTGGATCATATGTATTGGACAACATGGTTTCGCCAATATTCCATCGCCATTTACCGTAAATTTTGTTGAAGCGTAAATTCTGTCGGAATCCATTGTCGCGTGCGACTTCGGGACCACTAAAAGTCCTTCCGTACTTAGAATTCATGGCACCACTGCCGCTCACGCTGAATTTATTTTTCAGATCTCTGAAATCGAATTCAGTTCCAAGCACATTAACATCATAATCACTTCCGGCTCGGTATACACTAGTATTGATGAGCGAGAAATAAGAATTATTCGGCAGGATTTGATCTAGAACAAACACATTGTAGTTTGACAAATTAGAAGTTGAAATTTTTCTTTCGACGCTTGTAATGGTGTCTCTCACAATTGCATTACTTCCTGCAGTTACGGCATTGAAAAAACCGATGCCCAGATTTTTCGTGTCGCGGCCGGAAATTTTGATTGCGTTGATAACATAATCCGTTGAAGGGTTCTCGATCAACTTTTCATTTTCCCGCAATGACCCACTTGCAGAGCCATATCTGATCGGCCTGTCAAATCCTATTCTTCGCGAATAAAAAATTCCACCACGTGAAAAGAGTTCAGTGCCTTCAGTAAAAAACTGACGGTTATCGGCAAATTGCAATTCAAATGCAGAAAGATTGAGCACTTGTTGATCACTGATGGTCTGACCGAAATCCGGAATCAAGGTAGCATCTAAGGTGAATGCGTCGGAAAGTCCCAATTTCAGATCCATTCCTGCATTGTAGCTGAAATTACCGTCGACCTTGCCTGTGGCATCCGGAGATGTATTGTAGTATGCTGAGGAATAGGGATAGAAAAAAATACGTCTGGGTGGTTTCACATTCTTAATACCCGACAAAGTTCCCATCTGAGTAAGGAAACCTTGCTCCATTGGATTCACGCCGTTCCAATAAGCGATTTGACGGGTGCGTCTCACTTCGCGTACAAAGTTCACATTCCAGAGTTGTTCAGGCTTGTCGGGAAATCGAATTGCGCCAAATGGAATTTTGAATTCCGCCACCCAACCGAATGAGGTAATTTGTGTTTCGCAATACCACACCGCATTCCACGAAATATCTTCACCATTTCCGTCAATTCGCGCATCGAATTGTTCGCCTCTTGCGGATGCAATAAAAGTGAAGCCATTGATTCCATCACGGTAACAACTGAATGTGATACCACAATAATCGGTGTTACCGCTGTTGTCGCGTCCGGAAAGCTGAGAATAGAGACTATCAGGAGCTTTGTCGTAACAAGTAATTCCGATGTACATCGCGTAATCATCATACAAAAATTTCACTTCCGTGTTTTGCTGCAGTCGCACTCCGGGTTGCGGTTTATTGATGACAAATCCTGTTGCAATCGGGACATTCAACCAGCAGGTATCGCTGAGTTCGCCGTCAATCGAAGGAGCAATTTCAATTCTCACCGCATCAAGATTCTTCTTCTCAAACTGCGATGACGCGAAGAGAGAATACGCCATCAGTGAAGTTGACAGAATGCAGCGATTGAAATAAGTGGTGATCATTAAAATTCGACGGCGAAAATAATTTTGAATACCCCAAGTCTTGCGTTCGCAATGCGAAATTCAATCTTAATTTCTCACCTGGATAAATCCAAAAAATTCTGAACATGTGATTGCCATGTACTTTTGTGCAGAGTGAAATCAATCAAATTACAATTCTTAGGATTTACATTTTTATTCTTCTGCATGCTGCATGAAAATGTGCACGCGCAGAGCAAACCTATTTCCACTACCAAAAAATACACAATCAGCGGCGACGTAAAAGATGAGGCAACCGGCGAATTTCTAATAGGTGCTTTGGTAGTTGCAAAAGAAATTACCAAGGGTAACACGACCAATGTCTACGGTTTTTATTCACTGACAATTCCTGAGGGAACTTATACGATAGTCGTTTCGCTTATTGGTTATGAGACAAAAACCATTGCCGTGACATTAGAAGCTGATGTGAAAATTGACGTTACGCTGACGCAAAAAAGCATTCAAGTAGCAACCGTTGAAATAGAAGCAGACAAGAGTCGCAACACACAAAGCACAGATATTGGAAAAATAGGTTTGGATATCGATCAGGTAAAAAAGCTACCTGTGCTTCTAGGAGAAATTGACATTCTTAAAACCCTTACGCTACTTCCCGGAGTGAAGAGCAGCGGAGAAGGCAATGCTGGTTTCTATGTACGCGGCGGAGGTGTAGATCAAAATCTCATATTGCTTGATAACGCAACAGTTTATAATGCATCGCATTTGTTTGGATTCTTTTCCGTTTTCAATGCTGATGCTGTCAAGAATCTGGAACTTACCAAAGGAGGAATACCCGCTAACTACGGAACAAGGTTGGCATCAGTTCTCGACATTTCATTAAAAGAAGGCAATCAAAAAGAATATCATGTTCAAGGAGGTATTGGAACGATTGCTTCACGGCTCACCATTGAAGGACCCATTAAAAAAGACACTTCTTCATTTATCATCAGTGCACGCAGAACTTATATAGATGCATTGCTCAAGCCTTTCATAAAAGAAACGTCAAACGCATATGGATCAGGTTATTATTTCTATGATCTCAATGCGAAGATCAATTACAAACTTTCTTCAAAAGATCATTTGTATTTGAGCGGATATATCGGCCGTGACGTGTTCAATTTCAGAAGTAAAAAATCAGCATTCAGCACGCGCATTCCTTGGGGAAATGCCACCGGAACAATACGATGGAATAGAGTGATTCATCAAAAAATGTTCATGAATGCCATTGCTACATTTACAGATTACAGATTTGCTTTTGGAGCAGTTCAGGATGCGTTTGAGTTTACATTGTCAAGTGGAATTCGCGATTATGGTGCGAAGATTCAATGGAATTATTATCCCAACTATTTGCACAATATCAAATGGGGCATTGAATACACGCATCATGATTTTAAACCCAACACAGTTTATGCGAAAAGTGGCGACACAGAATTTGACACAGGAAAAGAAGTGCATTTGAAGTCACATGAATCCGCAGTTTACATCCTCGATGAATTTGACATCAATGAAAAATTCAGATTGAATTTCGGTGTCAGATATTCCATGTTCATGCATGTGGGACCATTTGATCGTTATGTTCGCACTGCAGACGGAATAATAGGATCACCGGGCACTACAACAATCACAACGTACGAAAAAAACGAATTGGTAAAAACGTACGGCGGCTTCGAACCGCGCATCAATTTGCGTTATTCAATTGGTAAAACGTCAAGCATCAAAGCGGGATTCATGCGCAATCTGCAATACATTCATCTGACGAGTTTATCGCCAACATCATTGCCGACAGACGTATGGCTACCCAGTACAGATGTGTTGCGACCACAAGTTGGCGTTCAATACAGCGCCGGATATTTCCGAAATTTTTTGAACGACCAATGGGAAATGAGCACTGAGGTCTATTACAAAACAATGACCAATCAGAGCGAATACAAAGAAGGTGCGCAACCTGATCAAACATTGAATGACAACATCGACAATCTTCTTGTTTTTGGAAGGGGATACAGTTATGGAGCAGAATTTTTTCTCAAGAAAAGAGTAGGACGATTAAATGGTTGGGTTGGTTATACCTGGTCAAAAACTGAACGCGTTTTTGAAGCATTCAATAATGGAGAAGCTTATCCAACGCGTTGGGATCGACGTCATGATGTTAGTTATGTGATGAACTACAAAATATCAAAACGCATTGATATAGGATTCGTATTTGTTTATTCAACCGGCAATGCCATTACGCTTCCTGTTCAGCGATATTTCTTTGAAGGAAATGTGATTGACATTTATGGTCCAAAAAATAGTTTTCGTATGGCTCCATACCATCGTGCTGATTTCTCCATGACAATATATCCGAAACCGATGCGAACGAAAAAAGATCCGGATACCGGTTTAGAAGTGCAACGCAAGAAAAAAGTAAGCAGCAACTGGAATTTTTCTGTTTACAATCTTTACAACAGAAGAAATCCGTACTTCATCTATTTCGGTAATGACGGTCAGGCCGCGCAAGGAACGCTACAGGTGAAAGCTTATCAGGTGAGTCTTTTTCCAATACTTCCGAGTATAACATGGAATTTCGAATTCTAAATTTACCAATACGAGAAGATACATTTTCTCCTCTCGCCAAAACGAAAAATGAAAAACCTCCTCTACCTCAATAAATATTTCTGGAAATACCGGGGTAGATTAATCTATGGTTTCCTATTGATTATTGCCGGAAATATTTTTAGCGTGTATGCTCCGGTCGTGGTTCGCGATGGTATAGATTTTCTAGCCGATGCCATGAAGGCAATTAACAGTGTTGACGGAAGTGAAATTTCGGTTTCACAGCCGACAAGTTTTCGCAACATAGCCGGCTGGTTTCACTTCAATGTAGAAGATCTCATTCTTACAAAACACAACAGCGGCGGAATTTTGATACGCATTGGATTGCTATTGGCAGGTTTGTACATATTGATGTTTCTGATCAAAGGTGTTTTCCTTTTCTTCCAACGACAAGCGTTGATCGTGATGTCTCGACATATTGAATTCGATTTGAAAAATGAAGTGTACAACAAGTATCAGGAACTTGATTTTATTTTCTACAAAAAAAACCGCACAGGAGATTTAATGAATAGAATCAGTGAAGATGTGAATCGCGTGCGTATGTACCTCGGGCCGGCAGTTATGTACACGATGAATCTCGTCTCATTGGTAATAATGTGCGTTGTAGTCATGTGGAAAATAGATGCGGAGCTTACACTTTACACACTAGCTCCGCTTCCATTCATGATGATTGTTATTTTCTATGTGAGTACCTTGATTAACAAACGAAGCGATCAGGTTCAATCGCATCAATCAAAGCTTAGTGCTATTGTACAGGAAACGATGTCAGGAATTCGCGTGCTTAAAGCTTTTCATAGAGAAAAATATTTTGCAGAAACATTTGATAAGGAGAGCACCGACTACAAAAAAAAGCAACTCAAACTAGTGCAGATCGATGCGTTGTTCATGCCGGTGATAGTTCTTCTGGTTGGACTTAGTACCATCCTTACCATTTACGTTGGAGCGCATAAAGTAATGCGAGGCGAAATCAGTCCGGGAGTCATTGTGCAATTTGTTTTTTACGTCAACATTCTCACTTGGCCATTTGCCATTGTTGGTTGGGTCACAAGTCTTGTACAAAAAGCAGAAGCAAGCCAGGCGCGACTCAATGAATTTCTACGAACAAAACCGGACATTCAAAACACAGTTGAAGAAAAGACGCAAGTACGAGGAGACATCGAATTCAGTAATGTGTCATACACCTACGAAGACAGCGGCATTCGCGCATTACAGGATGTTTCATTCAAAATACCAGAGGGAAAAACACTAGGCATTATCGGCAGAACCGGAAGCGGAAAGAGCACGATTGCGAATTTGCTATTGCGCATGATAGATCCGCAACAAGGGGCGATTTTTATCAATGGAAGGAAATTACAGAATCACAATTTGTTCGAATTGAGAAAAAGTATTGGATACGTTCCTCAGGAAATTTTTCTTTTCTCAGACACCATTGCAAACAATATTTCATTTGGTCGAGATGACATAACACAAGAAGAAATAGAATCGGCTGCAAAGAATGCCGACATGCACGACAACATACTTGGTTTTCAGAAACAGTATCAAACAATACTAGGCGAGCGTGGAATTAATGTGAGTGGAGGGCAGAAACAACGCATTTCAATTGCACGTGCCATTGCCAAAAACCCGGAGATACTGATTTTTGATGATTGTCTAAGCGCTGTGGATACAGAAACAGAAGATCATATTCTGCAGGCATTGTTGCTGTTGATGAAAGACAAAACGAGCATCATCATTGCGCACAGAATTTCGAGCATCAAAAATGCCGATCACATCATTGTACTTGAGCATGGAATGATAAAAGAAGAAGGCATGCATCAGGAGTTGATTGAGAAGAATGGCATTTACGCTTTGCTTTACAAACAGCAGCTACTCGAAAGCGAAGATCAGAGCGAACGTGCATGAAAAATGTCATGGACATTCTTCCCCGAAGTCGGCAATCAGAATGAGCAAATCTGATAGTCCTGTCATTCCATCATTATTGAGATCCGCAAGACATTCATCGCCCGTGCAATTGAGGTCACCCATCAGAATTTGGATGTCGGAAACGTTGATGATAAGATCAGCGTTAAGGTCAGCACAGAATGCCATTTCATCTACATCAATAACGTTGTTACAATTGTTATCGATTCCATCCAACGTTCCCGGAGCATCCGGATAGACAGTTGGATTCGTTGTATTGCAATCCCCAAAAACGGCGGCATAACCTTCAGCCGGAACACACGTTAAGATCACATTCAGCTCATCGCCAAAACCATCACCATCATCATCAGCATAGAATGGAATTGGATCAGCAAATAGCACGGAAACATTTCTCGAGTAATGATGATGCAGTCCTTGTAAGGTCACTTCGAAATCAAGATTTCCAACGAAGCCAAAGGTGCCGTTAAATGAAATTGTGAGTTCTGCTGGCGCAGCAATTCCATCCAAATTATAAACTGCAGTAATTCCATCTGGAAGGCCAATAATTGTAATATCATATGGTCCAATGAACCCATCTTTCAAATTCAAATTCATAATGAGCGGCTCATTCGAACAAACAAGCTCCGGAGCGACCACTTCAATAAAATTAGGTTTTAAAATAAAGGCACCGTTGTATAAATCAGTAACCGGCACAACACCACTGTCAAAAAAAGGATAACTCATCCATTCACCCTGAAAAACACGATTGTCGTTAACCGGATAATGATCAAAAAAAGCAACGCGATTTAAACTAGTGTCAGCAATATTGGTAACATCAAGAATCGAAAGTCCGGCAGTATAATTACTTTGGAAGTCGAGATTTCCAACGATGATTTGATTGTGATCAATAGAAGTTCCGCCAATATGAAAGCCCATGTAAACAGGAGCGTCAAGATTATGCATGTCCCACAAAATGGTATGCGTACTATCTACGAGTTGGTAATACTCATCCAGTTCATCATCGATTACCATGTAAGCGCCATCAGATGTAAGCCAACCTTGATGACAATACCGTTTGTTTGGATAAGTCGATGTTGAAATTGTTGTTGCGTCCGTTGGATCAGTCACATTAACTATAGTGAAAGGCAATTCAACATTTCCATTGAAACAGAAAGCGATTGTTTGCCCAGCATAATCCTGATCAGGGCCATCGTAAACAACGACAAGTGATTCATGAGTGTAACCGTTGGAATCATAACCACCGGCGATGACCGGCATCATTGGATTTTGAATATTTACAATGTGAATACCACCGCTGTATGTGTCCGTTCCGCATGCATATGCAAATCCGGTTTCCTCACAAATCGCCAGGGTATGGCATTTTCCAAAGCTTGCATAATGTGCATCTTCAGTAAAAATTTCGGGAGGATTCACAACGTTTCGAAGCCTTGTAAGATCGAAAACTTGCATACCGTGTCCTGCAGCTTCACTGCAGATGAACACGTGATTCATATAAGTGCGCAATGTTCGCCAGGCAGAATTTATGGTATGTGTTGGAAGTCGACCGAGAAGCGATGGACTGGTTGGAATCGACAAGTCATAAAAGTATACTCCAGTGGAAGTGCCCAATAACAAATACTCCTTATTATCGAGTGGATCAGTCCAACCCCATACTTCGTTAGTTTGAGCGCCACCGATATCTGTAGGACCAATGTGATACATCAAATCGACATTTTCACAGGGGTAACCACCTGCATAACCATCAACACATGGAATCTGTGCGTGCACACAAAAATGACAAAACACAAGAACAATTACTAGGTACTTCATGTTATACTTAAGAAAAGGCGCATAACAGATGCTTGAAAAGTTGAAACTTGACATCCATAATTCTGATGCGTTAATTTTTTCGCCGTTGATCGGCAACAAAGATACTTGCTCGCTTTTCTTTATAAAATTGAAATACCTTCCATCATTGTTATGGTAAAAACGCAGACAACAACTGAAATGAATAATAAGCCCATTAACGTTTTATGGTTTCGAAGAGACCTTCGTCTTGAAGATAACACCGCGCTTTATCACTCGTTGAAAGCGGGATTGCCCGTGCTTGCCGTTTTCATTTTTGACAAAGCAATTCTCGACAAGCTAAAAAACATTCGCGACCCACGACTGCTTTTCATACACCAGGAACTTTCGAAACTGAATGCAAAGCTTAAAGAATTTGACAGTGGTCTTAGCACCTATTACGGAAAACCGACAAATATTTGGGAAGCCATCACCTCCACGTACAACGTCCAAAATGTATTTGCGAATTCAGATTATGAGCCATATTCCCGAACACGAGACAATCAGGTAAAAGAAATACTTAAAAAAAAGAATATCACCTTTCACACTTTTAAAGATCACGTGATTTTTGAGCCTGCGGAAGTGATGAAAGACGACGGGAAACCGTACACTGTTTTTACGCCATTCAGTAGAAAATGGAAAACGTATGCTCAAACACTTTCGTTAGAGTCACTTCCTTCAGAGCAACATCTATCGTCTATGATGCATTTGGATGGAGGTGATATTCATTCACTGCAGCAAATTGGATTCGAGCAATCCGATGAGTTACAATTCCCTGAAAGAAAAATACCCACTACCGTAATAAAAAACTATCATAATACTCGCGACTATCCCTTCATTCCGGGCACTTCTCGGTTGAGTTTGCATTTGAGATTTGGCACTATCAGCATAAGAAAAACATACCAGGCGGCAATACAGTTAAGTGAAAAATGGTTGGACGAATTGATTTGGCGAGAATTTTATCAGATGATTATCTACCACTTTCCTGAATCAGCAACGAATTCCTTCAAGACAGCATACGACAGGATAGCATGGCAAAATAATGAAGAGCACTTTATAAAATGGTGTGAAGGCAAGACAGGTTATCCGATGGTGGATGCAGGAATGCGAGAACTCAATGCCACAGGTTTCATGCACAACAGAGTTCGGATGGTGGCAGCAAGTTTTCTCACCAAACACTTGCTCATTGATTGGCGATGGGGTGAAGCATACTTCGCAGAAAAACTTCTCGATTATGAACTGGCGAGCAACGTAGGAGGATGGCAATGGGCGGCAGGAAGCGGTTGTGATGCTGCACCTTACTTTCGAATATTCAATCCGGAAAGTCAGATGAACAAGTTTGATCCTGAAAAAAAGTACATCCGCAAGTGGATTCGTGAATTCGATACCGATGCCTACCCTCCTCCAATAGTGGATCACAAAATGGCGAGGGAAAGATGCCTGAAAGTTTACAAAGAAGCGTTGTCAGGCTGATCTAAATCATCAAATGCAATGTGCATAGTGTGAGATCGCGACATTTGTGCAAGAAATAAAACTATGCAGTCACAAATTTTTCATGGTCTTAAAGTGGTTGACCTTTCCACGGTACTAGCGGGACCATCAATAGGAACATTTTTCGCGGAACTAGGAGCTGAGGTAACTAAAATAGAGAATCCTATTACTTCAGGCGATGCCACACGAAGTTGGAAACTCACCACTGAAGATGCCAACTCAACAGTCTCAGCCTATTTCGCTTCTGTAAACTATGGCAAAAAATATTTGACCTTGAATCTTAACGATCCGAAGGATTCAGATAAAATCATGGCTCTCATTAAAACAAGTGATGTGCTGATTACCAATTTCAAGAAGGGCGATGACGAAAAATTCGGTCTTTCCGCAGACAGACTGCGCGCGTTGAATCCGCGATTAATTGTTGGTCGTGTGACGGGGTTCGAACATCCATTTGATCGGGTTGCATATGACGTAGTACTTCAGGCAGAAAATGGTTATATGCAAATGAATGGCACGGTCGATTCCGGCCCTGTCAAAATGCCCGTAGCGATGATTGACATGATGGCAGCGCATCAAGTGAAAGAAGGTATTTTGTGCGCTATGATCCAACTTCAAAAAACAGGTAAGGGAAGCATAGTAGAGTGTTCACTTGAGAAAGCCGGATTAGCGGCATTGACAAATCAGGCGACCAACTATTTGATGGCTAACTTTATCCCGGGTAGAATGGGAACACTACATCCGAATGTGGCACCATATGGAGATATTTTTTCTTGCTCAGATGATAAATTGGTTGTCTTAGCCATCGGCAGCGATAAACAATTCAGCAAACTTGTAGAACTTCTTGGAAAACCATCAATAGCGAGTAATTCACTATTTAAACACAATCCAGATCGAGTGAATAATCGCGCAGCTATGCAGGAATTTTTGCAACCCCTTTTCAGAAAGAAGAGCAGGAATGAATGGATGGAATTATTCAATCGCGCCAAGGTGCCAGCCGGAGCAATTCAAAGCATGGATGAAGTGATGTCGAGCGCTACAGCTCAATCGATGATATTGGAAGAAGTAATTGATGGCGTTGCCACAAAAAGGCTGCAATCAGCAGCTTTCAAGATGATCGAATTGTAAATTCTATTGGATCGGAATTTTGATTTCGTATTGTTTTCGGTCTTTATTCTTCAGAAAATTCTCTCTCAACCATGGATTATAAATTTTCAAATCTTTGTATGAAACCTTGTACCCATTTGCAAAATCTGCGACATTCGAAATAGAAGAATCGACTGACACCGTTTCGTAACGAAATGGCTCATAAAGATCAGAAGGTCGAATAACAAAACCATATCGATCTGCATGATTCACTATTTCTTTCATAGCAATAATCCTGAAAACATAGCGGCTTGTTTCTTCGTTGAGAAGCAAATCCCAATACTTGCCTTGTTGTTGTCTATCAATCTGTCTTTGTGGACCGGCAATTCCCATATTGTATGAAGCAGCAGCAAGCGCCCACGACCCGTATTTGTCATAAGCATTGCGCAAATAACGACAAGCAGCTTGTGTGCTTTTTTCAATGTGATATCGTTCATCCACCTGATCATTAATCTCAAGACCGAATTCTTTTCCTGTAACATCGAGAAACTGCCAGAATCCTGTTGCACCGGCAGGTGAAACCGCATTGGTCAGACCGCTTTCTATAAGCGCGAGGTACTTAAAATCATCAGGAATATTGTTCGCAGAAAGAATAGGTTCAATGACTGGAAACCATCTGTGAGCCCTTTTGATAGCGAGTAACGTGTTACTATGCCAATAGGCATTGACAAGCATTTCACGATCAAACTTTTCACGAATATCAGATTGATCGAGTGGAACGACTTCACCAGCAAAATCAGCAGATTCGGGAATAGGCATCGAGAAAATGCGGTACTTTTCGGTGATGACTTCTCTGTAGGCATCGTTCTGCGCTTTGCCGGGCTGATTCTTTGTGATGAAGCTATTCAAGGCAATGATAACCACCGCTGATGTCATTCCAATTAGTGCTGCAATCAGATAAACTTTCTTTTGATTCATTTTACATAACTGTATTTGCCTGCTCGCAAATTACGAATCGAAATAAAGTAGTGGATGCTAAAAAGTAATAAGAAATAAAGAGTAATCGGTGCGATAGCTAAGACTTTACTCATTGTTGGATAAAGCTGAATATCGCTCACGAATTTTTCCACCAAAAAAATCTGGACACATCCGAGAACAACAAATAGAACAGCTATTTGCCACTGCTTCATGCCGAGATAAAAAAGATTGTGAGTGGTGTGATCTCTTCCACCGGTTGCAGGAGAAACGCCATTTCGCAGTCGATTGATCACGACCACAAGTGTATCGACAATGAATATGCTGCCCACACCGAGCAGCAATACAATTCTTGTAAGTCCATTCCACTGCGGAATATTCACTTCACCACAATGATCGCTTCCCAACACCATCCATGCTACTATCAACCCGAGTAGCATGCTCCCTGAATCACCCATATACACTTTCGAAGGTGTCCAGTTGAAGATCAGAAATCCGATCATGGCCGTAAGAAAAACTGATCCGACGAACATTTCACTACATCCGAACATCAGTGGAAATATCATCGCAGGAATTGTAGAAATGGTAGCAACGCCATCCATGTTGTCCAGCATATTCACGCTATTCATGATAGCCACTACAATAAAAATGATGGCTGCAAACTCCAACGACATAGTGAACAAGCTATGCCCGCCTTCGATATCAAAAAGCAAAGTCATGCTTCCCGACATGGCCACGATGAGGCCGATAAAAATCTGACCGCTCATTTTCCTGGATGCACTGATTCTTTTTATATCATCCCAAAGACCGAGAAGAAAGGCGAGTGTTCCCGCCACAAACATGAACAACCAACTACGTTTTGGAAAATCTTCACCAAAAACAAACAACATGGCCATGCAAAATCCGAGATAGAAAACCATTCCGCCAATTGTTGGTTTGATGTTGGCCGTCCATCTCGTTGGCGTGTCTTGCGCTTTCGCTTTGGTTCCAAAGTGCCCAAATACGAGCATTGACACATAAGTTACCAACGCAAAAAAGACTACTCTCCACGTCACAAACCACCAAAGCGAATGGAATATTTTATCGATGTAAGACATTACAGAAACGGAGATTCAAACGCTGAAAACGTCATTGCGTTCCGATCCTTTTCCGATAAAATTGGTTGATCTATTTCCCAATTGATATTGAATGTTGGATCATTCCAGACAAGGCTGCGATCAAAATCCTTGCTGTAATAATTGCTGCATTTGTAGGAAAAAACCGAATCATCTTCAAGCACAAGGAAGCCATGCGCGAAACCTTCAGGAATGTACAATTGCTTTTTATTTTCTGCTGAAATTTCAATTTTGAGATACTTCCCGAAAGTGGGTTCATATCTGCGAAGGTCAACCACAACGTCGAGCACTGACCCTTTCGATACGCGAATCAACTTCGCCTGAGCCTTTGGAGGAACCTGAAAATGAAGTCCACGTAGGACACCTCTCTTCGACATACTTTCATTATCCTGTACAAAAGTGATATTCAGACCTGTTTCAATTCTGAATCTTGCCTCATTGAATGGTTCGAAGAAGTAACCCCGATCATCGGTAAAAACATCAGGTTCAAGAATGAATAAATCTCGAAATTCGGTTTTGGTAATCTTCATTTTCGACGTTTGAACAATTGTGAGAACCAACCTCTCTTCTTTCTGCCACTAATGTTTTCGTCATAATATCCACCAGAGCCATAACCATAGCCATAGCCGTAGCCGTAGCTGTATTTGTACGCGTATCGATTTCGATCCATATCCACTCCATTCAGAATCACAGACAGATTGATTTTGTTTTCATTGATTAATTTATCCGCGACCTGAACAAATTGTTTCTTGGAATAGTCAGCTCTGAAAATATAGAGCGGATAATCAGCTATGGTCAAAAGACTCACCGCATCTGTCACGAGACCTGCAGGGGGCGTATCAAGAATAATAAAATCATATTTACTTTTTAATTCATCAAGTACAGACTTCATTCTTGGCCCGATGATCAATTCAGAAGGATTTGGAGGAATAGGTCCGGCAGTGATGTAATCAAGATTCTCGAGCTTACTTTTCCTTATGGCAGAATCGATACTCCCTTTACCAATAAGCAGGGTACTCATCCCTTCTGAATTCTCGACTCCAAAACCTTTGTGAATCTTTGGTTTCCTCATATCCAGATCGCAAACAACCACTTTTTTTCCGCTGAATGCGATGATACCCGCAATATTCAGCGCAACAAAAGTTTTTCCTTCGCCGGAAATAGTCGATGTTACCGCAGCGACTTTTGTTCCTTCTTCCTTATCAAGAAACTGAAGATTCGTTCTGATTGATCGGAATGATTCGGCCATCATTGAACGCGGGTTCTTGTCGACAATCAACATAGAAACAGGTACATCCTCTTTGAATTTTGGAATGATACCCAAGGAACTCATCGTTGCATTAGAGATCTTCACAACCTCATTCATCGAAGTGATCTTATTATGCAGGAAATACTTCAGGGCGATGATGAGTAAGCCAATGATAAGTCCTGTTAGAATAAACGTAAGCCACACAAGATTTCTATTGGGTGCAACAGGCAAAACAGGCGTTCTTGGTTCTTCAAGGATTTGATTGTTCGAAACAAATCCCTCCTTTGAAATTCGATATTCAATGCTCTTCTCGAGAAGCAACGTATAATATTTTTCGTTGATAGTAAAAAGTCGTTTGAGGCGTGCATACTCCAGTTCCTTTTGCGGAATGTTGTAATAAGATCCTTCAGTCTCATTCAGTTTTGAGGTAAGGCTTTTCTTCCTTTCTTCAAGAGGTGCACGAAGCGCAATGATGGTTTGTAAAATCAAATTCTTCTGAATATCGATCTGATAGTCGATGGCTTTGATACGGGTATTGTCCTTTGTGACACTGTATAAAGCTTCTTCCCTATCTACAATAAGCGTGTGCAGTCTATCCAGCATTCTCGCCAGCGCTTCTTCAAATCTACTCCCTGCTACAAGAGGTATGAGATTGTAGATTTCAACTTTATCGCTACTCTTTTGCGTGAGCTTCTCTACTTCAAATAACAACTTGTCCTCAATCTCCAATTGCACAATCTCATTCTCAAATTCACTGAGTCTTTGCAGGTACATCTCGCTGACATTGTCAAGATTATTGATCTTGTTTTGTTGCTTATAATTGTTGAGACTGATTTCACTTTCCTTCAACCGGTTGTACACGGTATCGATCTGTTCATTGAGAAAAATCAATACACTCTCATCACTTTTTCTGCGTTTTTCAAGATCAAAACTCAGAAATTCATTGGCATGTGTACGAACAAAATCCCTTGAGATATATGGATTATTGTCACTGAATGATACTTCTAGCGTTCTTGCTGTGTTGTTCAGAATTCGAACATCAAGTCCATCAAAAAATCTATTGGTAAGCGAGGCAGCACTATTAATAGTGAAATAGAGTTCGTAATCGTCTTCGTTCTTCCTGAGTTGTTCCCAATCAGAAATTGCAACGGAAAATTTGAAATCGGGTGTAGTTACTTCCTTTCCAACCTCAAGACCCGAGAATTTTTTGCCTTCATAGAGCAATTCAAACAAACCCGGACCGCTAAAATTGATACCAATACGTTTATCCTGCATTGCCGAATTGAACAATTCCAGCAAGTCAACCTGATATGGAGAAGACACATAATGCTCAGTAATAAGAATCTGACCTTTAGCGTAATAACTCACTTTCAGCGGCAGCTCCTTCAGACTGCGCGAAATCAACAACTTCGATCTCAATAACTCCAGTTTCGCCTCGGGCTTAGTGTCATCACTAACCTTTGCAACATCGAGGATTTTATTTGCATTATCATTTTCGGCAAGCTGGATAACCGTTTTTGCTCTATAAACAAGCGGAGTATACCTCAGATAAATAAATGCTCCGAAAATTGAAAGTAGAACACAGAGTAATACCCAAACCAGCGATCTTCTAAGGATGTAGAGAAATAACCCAAGATCAAACTCATTGGAAAAGTTGGTCAGACGATCCCTATAATCCTGATGATTCTGTATTTCTCCATTGTCCATCATAGATTAACTCACACGCATGAATTTAGAGCACTCTCGTGAACACACCGATTACAATCGCGAATGCCGAAAGGATTGTTACGTAAGGCTGAATATCGGTAGTGATTTCCTTTCCAAGCTGACGAGTAGGTTGAATATAAATGATGTCGCCTGCTTCAACAGACATATTAGCGTATCTGATACCATCAATTTTGGACAAATCCAGATGATACACTTCCTGTTTCTCTCCTACTTTCCTAATGATTTTGATATCGGAAGCGTCGCCATTTTTTCCACCACCACCTGCCAGAGCAATCGCTTCAATGATACTGATACCTTGGTTCTGGAGCTCAATAACTTGGCCGGTACCTGCTGGCGCTTTGAACACGATTGCCCTTCGATTCAACACTTTAAGGACTGCATAAGGCCCATTGAATTGATAGAAATACGCGTTCTCCAAAAAATCCTGAGCTTCCTGCAAAGTCATGCCTGAAATTTTCTGCATACCGATAACAGGAAATTCTACTAAGCCTTGAGAATTGACAGTGTAGGTGAATGAAGTGGTAACGCCATACTTCGGTGATTCAGAGCCACTGGTAGTGAACTCAAGCATCATGGCGCCTTCATTCGTATAGAGGTCAAATGAAATTACGTCGTTTGGTTGAACTCGGTAGTCAATACTGCTCGAATCAATCACAGGAATATCGAATACATAGTCCTCATCCGTTTTGAACATAAATTCTTTGTTCAATGAACAAGAAGAAAATGCAATGACAATAATTACCGATGCAAACAGGAGTCGCTGAATCATATCTATTAAAAGCTGAAATGAAGGCCAAAAGTAAGCATTGACAGTCAATTGGCAATTACCGATCTTTGCTTCCGAAAATGAAAAAGACAGTAGTCATCGGAGCATCACCCAACAAAGGCAGATACAGTCATTTGGCTACCATAAAACTTGCACAATACGGCCATGAAGTAATACCCCTTGGAATTAAGACAGGCGAAATAGACGGCCACCAAATTATTGTCGGCAAACCTGATATCTCAGATGTACATACCATCACCTTATATATACGTGCACAAAATCAGCTTGAGTGGTATAACTACATACTTAAGCTCAAACCACATCGTATCATTTTCAATCCCGGAGCTGAAAACGACGAACTGAATACATTGGCACAATCTAACGGTATTGAGACAAGAGAAGCTTGTACACTCGTCATGCTTTCAGCGAATCTATATTGATTGAATTGATACGAGGTAGTTTGACATACTTAAGACCGATTGAAGCTGACGATCTCGAATTGATTTCGGTTTGGGAGAACAATCCAGAGTTCTGGGAAATATCAGAGCATTCCGGTCCATTGACTTCAGAACTTTTAAAGGCATTTATCGAAGGTTCATCCGATATGATTCGCGATGGACAAATTCGATATATCATTCATGACCATGATTCAAATGCGATCGGGGCACTTGATATATTTGATTATGATTCACATCTGAAATCCGGAGGAATAGGAATATTGATTGCCGAATCGGAGGATAGAAGAAAAGGATTTGCCAATGACGCGTTGCATTCATTTCTTGCACATCAGAAAATCACGCGTGAACTTTTATTGATTCGGAGTCTTATTCATGTGAGCAACAATGCAAGCATCGCTTTGTTTCTAAAAAATGGATTCAGGAAAATGGGAACGAAATATTATAAAGGAAGAGAAGCAATACAATTCGTATGGGAAAACTAAAAGATAAAATTTCATCTAAGCTCATTATATCGTTGTCAATTATTTTCATAATTGGCCTGACAGTCGCCCTATGGTTGAATCATGTTTTGCTCTCTTCAAATACCCGTTTTGAAGAATCCGAAAAATTTATCTACATCAGAAAAAATGCTGATGTTTCCAATTGGATTACCACTTCCGATGCGCAATTCATTGACAATCACTCGACTTTTCAGACCGTTGCTTCTCTAAAAAAATTCTCAAGCATCAAACCTGGCAGATATAAAATAAAAAGAGGAATGAGCAATATCGCCATTGTCAATTTGCTGCGCTCAGGCGCACAGGAGCCGGTAAATCTTCGCATTGACAACGTGCACGATTTCGAAGAGCTGGCAGGCAAACTTGGAAAACATTTGATGATGGATTCTACTTCATTTATGCGCGCATTCGCAGATGACAGCACCAGTGCATCATATGGATTTGATCATTCAACTTTCGCATGCATGATCACACCTGACACGTATGATTTTTTCTGGACGATGTCGCCGGATGAGTTTTTGGCAAGGATGAAAAAAATATACGATCGCTATTGGACACAAGAGAAACGCGAGCGAGCTGCAGTGATTGGACTGACTCCAAATCAAGCCATCATTTTGGGTTCAATAGTAAAAGCCGAAACAGCCAAGAAGGATGAAGCTCCAAAAATTGCTGGACTTTATCTCAATCGACTAAAGATTGGAATGGCGCTGCAATCAGATCCAACTGCAGTGTTCGGCCGTAAAACGCATTCGCAACGCATCTATTTGAGTGACCTTCGAAATGATTCACCTTATAATACGTATCTGCATACCGGGCTTCCGCCTGGGCCCATTGATTTTGTGGAACACATATATATAGATGCTGTTCTACACAGCGAAAAAAACAACTACTTATATATGTGTGCTCAACCTGGAGGAACAGGTTATCACAACTTCGCTGTCAGTCTTGAGCAGCACAATATATATAGAAGTGCCTACACGAATTGGTTGGAGAAAAAAGGCATCAGATAAAAAAAAATTAGACTATTGACTGAAAGCTGAATCAACCTACTCTGATTCGAGCCAATAGTGAATTTTCTGCTGAAGAACTTCCGGCTTCATAGGTTTTTCCATGAGATCATCCATGCCAGCTTGAAGACATTGTTGCTTATCATTCAACTCATTTTCTGTGAGACCAATAATAACAGGCATAGCATTTTTTCCAACGAGTTTTTTCAATTGCCTTGTTGTTTCCATTCCATCCATGTCAGACATCTTCACATCCATGATGATGAGATCATAGTCATCGCGACGGGAACGCTCGAGAACTTCTTTACCGTTGCTTACGGTGTCATATTTATGACCAAGAAGTTGCAGTGTTTTTGAAGTTACGGCACGAGAAAGTTCGTTGTCATGTGCCACAAGAATTTTGATATTGCTTTTAGGATTTGCAACTTCAAAATTACCCGACATCATTTTCTGCTTGGCGAGTTGAACCGGGCTTAGGTGAAGCACTTCGATAATGGTATCCAGCAAACGAGACTGACGAACAGGTTTCGTCAGATATGCGTTGTAGAAATTCTCTTTGTCAGACATGAGGTGTTCGCCAACTGAAGACAACACAACAATGGGCAATTCCTTTGAAGAATATTTCGATCTGATTCTTTCGGTAAGCTCTCTTCCATCCATTTCCGGCATTTGCATATCCATGATAACAAAGTCGAATTTGTGAAGATTCGAGACAATCTCCGTCACCAGCTCCGGACTATTAAATGGCGTAGCTTGAATGCCCCACATGGAAAGCAGCTTAACCAGAATTTTCAGGTTAGTCTTATTATCATCCACGATTAGGGCACGAAGACCGTGTAATGATTCGATCTTGGCGTTCTGCGTAGTGCCCGACGTTTCGGCAACAATGGTAAAAGAAAAAGTGGAGCCGACGCCGGGTTTACTCTCCATCCAGATTCTTCCACCCATTTCCTGAACAAGGCTTTTACAAATTGCCAATCCAAGTCCTGATCCGCCGTATTTTTTATTGATGGAAGAATCGACTTGATAAAAAGATTGAAACAGTTGATCCGACAATGAAGGGTCGATTCCTATTCCGGTATCTCTCACAGAAAATTTCAACTGAACAAATTCACTCTCCTTATTAATAAGTTCGACATGGACAGAAACTTCACCATTCTCAGTAAACTTGATGGCATTGCTTACCAGATTTACCAATACCTGTCGGAGCCTTGATTCGTCCTGTACAATTTCGAGTGGCAGGTCTGCTGAAAACTCGCTCATCATCTCAAGTTTTTTTGCGTGTGTCAGAGGCTTCATCAAATCAATTACCTGTTCGATGCAATCAGTAAGAACGAATCTTTCCTTATGCAGCTCGAGCTTGCCTGTTTGAATTTTGGAGACATCCAAAACATTATTGAGAACTTCGAGCAAATTATTGGCACTGCCATGAATATTTCTAATGTAATTTCTTTGTTCGCTATCGAGTTTAGTTTGAGACAACAGTTCCGACATTCCAATAACACCATTTAAAGGTGTTCTGATCTCGTGGCTCATATTGGCAAGAAATTCAGACTTGGTTCTATCTGCCTTATCCAATTCGCCCATCATTTCATCCAATTCCTCTTGTACATTTTGAAAACTGTGACGAACAGGCTTCAGCACGTACCAGGAGCCACCAATCAACATTAGAATTACGATACCCACGATAATCCAGAAAACGCCATTGATAAATTTGCGATAGAGTTCACTCTCCCAGAGATAACGACCCGTGATATTGTTCATGCCATCGACAAAGACAGACATCTCACTTAAGGTATTGTCCAATTGGGCCTTTTCAAATTTCTCAGGATTATTGCTAAACGCTTCCAATTGATCGCGACCAACCACAAACGCCGGCGATACTTGCTGAAGAAGTGATTGTACCTCATTAGAATTGGCCATTTTGGTCCCATAGTACTCACTCCCGTTCAGCAATGCCTTCTGGGCGTTTTCCCACTTGCCAAGAACCGTTTTGAGATCTTGAACATCAAGCGTCATGTTGACCGCAGAGAAAGACTTCTCCCTCATCATGACCACCTTTCGCATCAATTCTTCGGCAATAGCTTTCTGACGCGAGGCAAGACTCACTTTGGCCGTATATGAAGATTGCACTTTTAAAGAATAGAACAGCAGACCGGTTGACACAAGAACTATCAATGTCATCCCTATAAAAAGAATGTTGAGTCTTAATCGGAGCTTATTGCGAGAAATCATATCGGAACGCTACAAATGTATGCAACCTATATGATGTAGACTGAATTAAGAAGAAAAGTTGGCTTTAAAACTTATTCAAGCCGCCGAATCCATGTCACGACCGGAAGACACTTGCCATTTTCCAATGGCTGCTTTCAATTGAGAAACTTCAAATGGCTTTGCGAGGAAATCATTCATTCCCACTTCGAGACAAAGTCGTTTGTCTTCCTCGAATGAATTGGCAGTGATAGCTATAATGTATGGTTGGTGAACCATATTAGATCGTAATTCCTTTGTTGCAGCGATTCCGTCCATTTCCGGCATTTGCATATCCATGAAAATGAGATCGTAGTTCTTTACTTTGCATGCATCAACGGCCTGCCTTCCATCAACCACAAAATCCGCACTCATATTTATACTCTGCATAATGAACCTTAGCACTTGTTGGTTGATTTCGTTGTCTTCGGCTACCAGCACTTTCAGTTTCGAGCAATCCACCATTATAGGATATGCTTCAGCTTCTGTTTTTTCAATAACGCGATATCCTTGAATTGCTTGCGCCAGGATTGTGAATGTAAAAGTGGTACCATCGTTTTCGACACTCGAAACCGCAATTTTTCCTCCCATGAGTTCTACGAGCTGCCGCGAAATAGCGAGGCCAAGACCTGTACCTCCAAATTTTCTGCTGATGGAGGAATCCACTTGGGTGAATGACTGAAACAACATGTGCATTTTGTCTTCAGGAATTCCTATTCCTGAATCCTTCACGCTAAATTTCAGTGTCACATCTTCATACATCATTTGATCTACTTCGCAAATGATCTCCACTTTACCCTTTGACGTAAACTTGACAGCATTGCCAACAAGATTGATCAAAATTTGTTTCAGGCGATGTCCATCGAGCATCATGTGCGCAGGGATGTTCGAGTCCACGCTAACATTAAGATCAATTCCTTTTGCCGTTGCATGCGGTCGAATCAGATTTACTACATCCAATATGAGTTCATCAATCTGACATGGATGAGGATCGAGCAACATCTTACCGCTTTCCATTTTTGAAAATTCCAGAATGTCATTGATGAGCATAAGTAAACTTTGACCACTCTTCTTAATCGTCCGGGCGAATTCCATTTGTTCACTACTCATATCCGTTTGTTCCATGAGACTTGTTGTCGCAATAACACCATTAAGCGGAGTTCGTATTTCATGGCTCATAACAGCGAGAAATTTTCCTTTTGATTTCACCGCTGCTTCAGCACGGTCACGCGCCTCCAGAATTTCCGCTTCGTGTGCTTTATTGATAGTGATATCCATCACACGGTAAACAAGATATTTCTTTTGGGCATTCTTAATAAGAGTAATTGAAATGCGGACAGGAACTTCTGTTTTGTTCTTTCTGGTGAGAATAGTTTCCATAGACCAGAATTTATTCGTTTCAAGTTCAGAAAGTCCACTTTCGATTTCCACACCCGAGAGAGAATGTTTGCGAAGCACTTTGAAATCTCTATTCAACAAATCCTCTCTTTGAAATCCGAAGAGTTCTGTGACGCGAGGATTCAAATCGAAAATGTTTCCATTCATGTCAGTTAGAAAAACAGCGTCTTCAGATTTTGTAATTAACAGTCGAAGCAAATCCTGATTCATCTTCATCTCCCTCATGAATTTGCATTTCACTTTCGATGCGAGATATTGCAAAACCGACATCAACACAATGATCACCGCGTAAAGTCCGGTTCTATGAAAATCGATTTCGCTTATAAAAAATAGTCCCGCCAAGGTCGCAAGACATAGATAGAGGACAAACCAAAAAGTAGAATGCTCGTCTCGAAAAGAATACGCGCAGGCCTGTGTAGTAATAAATAGTGAAAGAAAATAGAACCCATCGAATTGATTGTATGCAACTGTCCAGATGCAAAGAGTTGTTACCACGTAGAAAAGAAATGAGACCAGACTTGCGTATGTTGCAGCTGCAATTTTGCTTGAATATCCAAGAACATAAACTACAACAACGAATGCCAATACCAATCCTCTATCCCAATACAACTCCCTTCCATCCCGAAGCACTACGATGTAAAGTATGCCGAAAACGACATTGCTCAAAATAGCTGACAATGCCATCAACCTATAAAAGGATAAGCCTCTGCCTGTATTATTTTGTGAAATGGTTCCGTACACAACTAAAAAAATTTCATGTCGCTGAATAAGACATTCAATACGAATATTTGCACAGAAGGTTTCAATGCATTTCCAATCCACATATAAAATCGCAGCAACATTCATGTTGTTGATAGTCGCATTGAGCTCATGCATCGCACAGGTGACAAGCACTAGCGACACAATACCTACAAGCAGAAAGTGGACACTTGGTGCAGGATCGATCATCGCAGTGAGTAGCTCCTATTTTTTACTTGATCAACTCTGGTATAAAAATTATCCTCGTTCTTCATTTCATTTTTTCAATGACAATGACGAATGGTTGCAAATGGATAAAGCAGGTCATGCGTTTTCATCTTACACTTTAGGTAGACATGGATATGATGCATTCAAGTGGAGTGGCATGACAGAAAATCAAAGACTCTGGATTGGCGGAAACGCAGGCCTCATATACCTTACAGGCATCGAGCTATTGGATTCAAAAAGTGACGCATGGGGTTTTTCGATAGGTGATATGATTGCGAATACATCAGGATCATTTTTATTTATCACGCAACAAAAATTATGGAGAGAACAACGCATCACTTTAAAATTTTCATACTCACAAACAGATTTTGCGATGATGAATCCTGAACAACTTGGTCGTAATTTTCAACAACGACTTTTGAAAGACTACAACGGACAAACATATTGGTGCTCATTCAACGTTCATAGCTTTCTGGCGTATGACGCGGCTTTCCCGAGATTCATCAATGTCGCATTTGGTTATGGCGCAACAGAAATGTTGCATGCAAAAACAAACACATTCGATGTTAATAATTTTCAACGCGAACGTGAATTCTACATTTCATTTGATGCAGATTTGACACGGGTTCAATGGAAGAGAAAATGGATGATGAAGACAGCGAAGTTTTTAAACTTCATAAAAATTCCAACACCGACCCTGGAGATTAGAAGTGATGGAAAAGTAAAAATGCACACATTGTTTTTTTAGTGCCGAACAATAAAAGAGAAAGCTCGTAAGAGCACACTGATAAAAAAGATGGGGTTACTAAAAGTGATAGAAATAATGAGCTCTTCAAAAAAGAGCTGGGAAGATGCGACAGCGAATGCAGTTTCAGAAGCCTCAAAGACACTTGACAAAATAGCCTCGGTATATGTTCAAGATCAAAGCGCGACAGTAGTAAAGGGTAGAGTGGATGAGTATCGCGTTACGGTCAAAATAACTTTTCAAATTGTAAATCACAAATCAACCGTTACTAATATGAAGACAAAGTCAAAATCGCACGCCGCTCCAAAAGGTGTGAAAAAGGCTGCTAAGAAAGCTGCCCCAAAGAAAAAAGCTGCTACTAAGAAAAAAGCTGCTGCTCCTAAGAAGAAAGCTGCTGCTCCTAAAAAAGCTGCTGCTCCGAAGAAGTAATCGTATTCCGTTTACAACTCTTAGTTTAGTAAAAAAATCTAAAAAGTCCTGCAACATGCGGGACTTTTTGTTTCATCTTCATTTGATAAGAGTAATGATGTGTGAATTTTCACGAAACAAGAAAAGCGCTCAGGATGCTAGTTATCCCTACCTGAATTTTCGTTGAAAAATTACTTTAATAACGAAAACAAAAGATGCAACCTCGAATTCCGTTTTTAACTATTGGATTCAATATTTCTTAAACCGGAACAATAAACTATCCGGCCAAAGAGCATTTATTCGCTTCAGGGTATTATTCCAGAAGTCGCACATGAAAAAAATACAGAGTACTCAAAAGGTATTGATTTCAACTGTTTTTACTTCCACGAAAGTATCATGTAAATGGCCAAGTGATCGCTGTAGCCGCCTTTGTAATCTTCGCCAACAAAAGTTCTGTTAGGCCGTTGAACTCCTTCTTTGTCTTTGAACAAAATGAGATCATCTTTAAAAATGTAAGCTGAATTTTCTGAAGAAGCCCATCCATTCCTTGCATTCAATAAAAATTTACTGCTGATGAATTGATCTAGTGCTCCCCATTCATTCTTATAATAATAGCTACCCTGTCCTGCTTTGTGGTCATCATACATATAATTGAAAAGACGATTCTCTTTATTGATACCGGCATGAAGTATCGTTGCAATACTCTTGTCGGTTGGATAATCATTGAAGTCGCCCATGATCAGAATTTTCGCCTTAGAGTCTGACTTTTCAATTTTAGTGATAAGCGACTCCAACACATTTGCGACAGCAATTCTGTTTGGCTCTGATTCCACTTGACCACCGCTTCGACTTGGCCAATGATTAACAAAAAGATGAATCACTTCATGATTTACTTTCAACTTGACATAAAGTAAATCGCGTGTGTGCGGTCTTTGTGGATCAGGAAGATTGATGGTTGTATAATTGAAATATTCAACACTTACGCGCGAGCTATCATAGAATGCCGCAACATCAATTCCTCTGTCATCAGGACTGTCCTTGTGAATGATGCCATAATGATTTCCGGCTATCTTGGTCTGGCCCCTCAGATCTTCCAACACTTTTCTGTTTTCAATTTCACACAATCCCAAAAAGGCCGGAAGCTCTCCCGGCAAAGCATCAAAAACATCAGCGAGATGACTCAACTTCAACTTATATCTTTCATCATTCCACTTCAATTTACCACTGGGTGTGAAATCTTCGTCATTTATTTTCGGGTCATCGACCGTGTCAAATAAATTTTCCACGTTATAGAATGCAACCGTTATTTCCTGCGGGGCATTCGCAATTCCCACATCATTACCTTTTGCGACATGCTCGCAGGATGCATTGCCCAAGAGAACAACCGTGAGCGCACCTCCGAAGAGTACCAACATTCTATTTCTAAAATTTTTCATGGCCGAAAGATGCAATGAAAACGCGAATGAATCCACCCCAATCGAAAATCATCAGTTACTCGCTCTTCGAAAAAACATTACCAGTGAATGGAAACTTTCGACAACTGCTCGCGTAAGAGTAGCAAGAACTATATCCCAATGAAAGCAACATTATCTTTTCTCGGCATCATTCTCATAAGCACTTTGACGAACTCTCTTTCGGCGCAAGCGGAGAAGCACGTCATTCACCTAAACGCCATGATGCAGGTTTCGGCCGAGTACAAAGCCAGCTACAAACTTGTGTTGAATAAAAATGAAGAAGAAACTTTTGATGGCGCTATCTACGATTACATGGATAAAAAAATCGCATCAGGCAACTATGTAAAAGTTGGCAAAAACTTTCTTGAAGATGGACATTTCGTTTTTTATCATCCTAATGGACAATTGGAAAGTGAAGGCGAATATGTGAAAGGAGTAAAAGTGGGCAATTGGAAACGCTATGACAATCTTGGGAAGAGAAAACAAGACCGCTATTATCCTGCGGAAAGTGCCGACCTCGTGCGCGAATCCATGCATCTTGAAAAAGATGACGACAATAAATAAGAGAAAAATCATCATTCAAAACATAGAAGGCGATTTCAAAACATAGGCGCTCAATTTTCTGACATAAACATTTGACCATACCTTTGGGCAGGTCATGAAATCAATAAATACCAACCGTTTCGTCATTTCGTTTGCGTTGTCAGTGACAACGCTTTTTATTTTGCCGTCATGCAATAACCATCACAACAACGACGACGAAGTTTTCCTTTATAATGAGAGCAATGGAATTACATCTTTAGATCCTGCATTCTCGCGTGACATTGAAGTGATGTGGGCTACCAATCAACTATTTGACGGACTTGTTGAGCTTGATAGTGTTATGAATGTGGTTCCCTGCGTAGCGAAAAGTTGGAATATTTCGGCAGATGGACTTACCTATACCTTTCATTTACGCGACTCCGTATATTTTCATCCGAGCCAACAATTCGATGATACTTCCGGGCGAAAAGTACTGGCCTCAGATTTCGTTTACAGTTTCAAAAGATTGCTCGATCAGAAACTGGCATCACCGGCAACATGGATTTTTTCCAGCGTAGACATTTCAAATAGTGGTGGATTCTTTGCCCCTGACGATAGTACGTTACAGATTCATTTGAAAGAACCGTTTCAACCATTTCTTGGTTTGCTATCCATGCAATATTGCAACGTCGTCCCACATGAAGTTGTCGAATTTTATAAAGATGATTTTCGAGATCACCCGATTGGATGTGGTCCCTTTCAATTTGCATTCTGGTATGAAAACGTAGCATTGGTGTTTCATCGCAATAATCACTATTGGCAAAAAGATGAAGCAGGCAACAGACTTCCCTATCTCAAAGGAGTTAAAATCGATTTCGTAAAAGACATGTCAGTTGAATTTCAGGGATTGCTTCAGGGCAGATATGATTTTATGAGCGGCATACACACTTCATTCAAAGATGAATTATTGGATGCCGAAGGAAATCTTGTCGCAGCCTATGAAAAAGACATTCACTTTCAGAAAACGCCATTCATAAAAACAGACTATCTCGGCATTTTGATGGATCCGGAAATGGACATCAATAAAAACTCACCTTTAATGGATGTGAAAATTCGCCAAGCCATTTCCTACGCTATTGATCGGAAATCCATGGTCAAATACTTAAGGAATAACACAGTTTTCGCAGCGGAAAATGGATTCCTTCCGCCTACTCTAAATAAATATGGCAACGAAAAACACTACTACTCTTTCGACACAGATAAAGCGGCACAACTTCTTATCGAAGCAGGCTTTCCGGGTGGCAAAGGACTTCCTGAATTCGTTGTTTCCACTACAAGTGATTACACCGATCTCATTGAATTCATTCAACATCAGCTGGAAAAAACGGGCATCCGTATAAGAGTGAACGTGCTTCAGGGGCCTGCATTACGAGAGCAATCAGCGAAAGGTCAGCTATCCATTTTTCGTAAATCATGGCTAGCAGATTATGCTGATGCTGAGAATTTTCTTGCCGTTTTCTACAGTGACAATTTTTGTCCCAAAGGGCCAAACTATACCCATTTCCATAACGCGGAATATGACATCCTTTATAAAAAATCAAAAACAGAAACCAATGACAGTTTGCGTTTTAAAATGTATGCACAGCTCAACGACATACTAATGAGTGAAGCGCCAGTTATTCCACTTTATTACGACCAGGTTTCACATTTCGTAAGAAATAACATCACAGGATTACAGACCAATCCTGTAAACATGCTTGACCTGCGGACGGTAAGAAAAATCAATAAGGCAGATCAATAGAACTATTTTTGAGAGGTCGTAAGATTGCCAGAACATTCATTCGAATCAAAACAAAGAAAATAATTTTCCTCAACGAAA